>DAOTYR010000659.1:0-15483 GCA_034434655.1 Chloroflexaceae bacterium | reverse complement strand
CGATCGTGGGTGTCGAGGATCAGGCGCGTCACTTCATCTTCCTCGTAGGGGATCAGCGGTTCTTCGAGGAAGGTGGTCAGCGGCAGATCGGCCAGGCACAGTTGGGCGGCAACCCGCTCCTCGGCGCTCTCGGCGGCGAGCCCGGCAAGCTGGTCGCCCGAGCGTTCAGGGGTAGCCTTCGCCATGAGGGTTTTGAGATCGTCGAACTGGTAGGTGCGCCCGCCAAGGGTCTGGGTGTATGCCATAGTTCAAACTCACTAACGTGAAAATAGGCTGCTGGAGCAAGGGTGTGGGGAAACCAGGTTTCCCCACACCCCTGCCCGCGGGAGGGCCTGGCCCTCACGCAGGGGTATGGGGAAACCGGGTTTCCCCATACCCCCCACCCGGTGGGAGGGGCTGGGAGGGCAAAGCCCTCCCAGGAGCACCCTTGTATCCCATTGCGGATGCGGGCCGGAGGCCCGCGCACCCGGGCCCCGGCCCACGGGAGGGTTCGGGAGGGCGCAGCCCCCACGGGAGGGTTGGGGAGAGCGGCGCCTTCCCGGGCAAACCCTTGTGCATCCCGTTGTTGCGCGGCGCAACAGTAGAGCGCCCCGGGTTGGGGCGCAACGACCGTTCGCCTGATCCGGGGCAACGGCCTCATTCCTCAGCTTGCCAGGGCGCGCGGCGGCTCCAACTGGAAGGGGTGCAGCGACGTTGCCGCATCAACCGGCCATGCTGCTACCGATAGTGCACGATCCGCAGGAAGCTCTCGGCCTTGAGCGAGGCCCCGCCAACCAGCGCGCCGTCAATATCCGGCTGAGCCATAAGGTCGTCAATATTGTCCGGTTTAACGCTGCCGCCGTACTGGATGCGCACCGTCTGGGCGACTGCGTCCCCGTACAACTCGGCGAGGGTGCGGCGAATAGCCAGATGCATCGCCTGAGCGTCGGCGGGGGTGGCGGTGTCACCGGTGCCGATGGCCCAGATCGGCTCGTAGGCAATCACCACCTCAGCCATCTGCTCGGCGCTGACCCCCTCCAGCGCGGCGCGCACCTGCCCCGTCACGATTGGTTCGGCCTCGCCCGCATCGCGCTGCGGCTTGCTCTCTCCCACGCAGACAATCGGGCGCAGCCCGGCGGCCCGGGCGGCGTGCAGCTTGCGGTTGACGCCAGCATCGCTTTCACCGAAGTACTGCCGGCGCTCGCTGTGACCAATGATTACATAGGTGCATCCCACGTCGACCAGCATGCCAGGAGCGATCTCGCCGGTATAGGCCCCTTCGCGTTCGTGGTACACGTTCTGCGCCCCCAGGGCCACGCCGGTGCCCACCAGCAGCGGGCGCACGGCATAGAGCGCCGTAAACGGCGGACACACCACCACCTCGCGATCGTTCCCGACGTTAAGCCCGCCGAGCAGCGCCTTTACCAGTTCGACGGCCTCACCCACGGTCTTGTACATCTTCCAGTTGCCGGCGATGATCGGTGTCCGCATGGTCGCACCCTCCTAGCTGCCCAAGGATTACACCCGTATCACGAAGGTCAACAGCAAGCCAATGGCCACAGTTACCCCGAACACCCGCCAGTCCCATGCCAGCACCCTGGCGCCGTCGAAGGGTCCCGCGGGAATCATGTTGAAGAGGCCGATCCAGGCGTTGATGCTATACCCGATCCGCAGGACCAGCTCGAGGGGCAGCCCCAGCACGGCGATCCCTGGTGGGATGAACCACAACGCCAGGAGAGCGAGGACGGCCAGCGCCAGGTTGCTCGCGGGGCCTGCCAGGGCGATCAGGCCGCTCTGGCGGGGGGTGAGGTAGCCCTGGTGCCACACCGCCCCGGGCGCGGCGATGAAGACCCGCAGAAACGCCAGGGCGATCGAGATCAACAACCAGGGATCATTGGCCACGAAATGGGCCGTCGCGCCGAAACGTCGTGCGACCATCCGGTGGGCCAGTTCGTGCGCCACGAAGCCCACGCCGCAGGTCAGGGCCGCGGCAAGCAGCACGGGCCAGAAGGCCCGGTTGAGCACCTGCCCACCCATAAGATAGATGGCAAATGCCAGGGAGGTGCCGCTCCAGGCCTTCAACAGTTCGAGCGGCTCGTTCTTGCCTCGTAGACCGATGTCATCGGCCGGAGGAGTGAAAATGTCGCGCACGCGGTGCCTTTCTCCCTCTCCAGATGCCTGCGAACCCTCATCAACGTGCATTGTAGCATATCGCAGCGTGACGCGACGCATGGCCTGTCACCGGCAGGCCATGCGCGATCGCCGTGAGGCGACCGCGCACCTCCTGTCACGAACAGGACGGACGCGGTGGAGGGGTACGCGGAGGCGAAGCCTCCCCGCATACCCCCTTTCCCGCCCGCGGCGGCCAGGCGGCCTGGCGCAACCCCCACGGCCCTCCCGTCGCGGGCGGGCACCAACCGGTTGGTGGAGGGACTGCAGCCCTCGACCCCTCCCCGCCGTGAAGCGACCGCGCACCTCCTGTCACTGAAGGATTACACCGCAGTTACCCAGTTCAAGGCGCCAGCATCCTATACTCCTGCCGTACACGGTAGTGGAGTAAATCAGGAGGCCATCGTGACCGCGCCATCGCTGCCCAACGACCTGATCCGTCGCGCCCGGGCCGCCGACCCCGAAGCCCTCAGCGCCATTTACGAGCACTACGGCCCGGCTATCTATCGCTACATTTACTTCCGGGTGGGTGACGCAGAACTGGCCCGCGACCTGCATAGCGAGGTCTTCGTGCGCGTGCTGGAGGGCATTGACCGCTACGAGGATCGCGGATGGTCGATCAGCGCCTGGCTCTACCGCATCGCCTACGCGCGCACCATTGATGCGCTGCGGCGCAAGGAGCGCCACGCGCAGGTCGATCTGGAACCGTGGGATCTCTCGGACGATGGACCCGACACGGCGTTGGATGAGCAACTCAACCGCGCCGCTCTGCGACGCGCCTTTCCGCGCCTGTGCCCCAATCAGCGCAGGGTGCTCATGTTGCGTTACATCTACGGGCTCAGCCTGGAGGAGACGGCGCGCCAGATGGGCCGTAGCGTTGGCGCGATCAAATCGCTGCAACACCGCGCCATCGACAACCTGCGCCGCCTGGTGCTGGAGGATCTGGGCGAGGCGGAGTGACGCATGAGGGGAGGGTACTGGGAGGGCGAAGCCCTCCCATGACCATGTCAACTTCGCGTGGGGGTAACGGAGCACCCGCTCCGCCCCCAGTACTGGGAGGGCGAAGCCCTCCCAGTACCATGTCAACGCTCCTTCAGCACAGTCACCAGATCGTCCAGCGAGAGCGTCGAGAGGTGCCGAGGCGGAGCTTTGGGCGTGCCGCACAGCAGCAGGCGCCGGTTCGGATGGAGGTACCAATCGGCGTCAGCGTCGATGCGCTTGAGCGTGAGATACACCGGCTTGAGATCCACGCTCGAACGGCGCTGCGCCGCGACGCCCATGTACCCTTGCCGGTCGCGGTAGGCGTAGAGCACCGCCCCGTGGCTGTACGCCAGGCGACTCGAGCCCCCATCGTCGCTCTGCATGGCGATCCCCAGCCCCCAGCGCGTCTGGAACTCTCGTCGCCGCTTGAACGCCTGTTCCAACCGCACCTGGCGCAACTCGTGTTCGTACCAGGCATCCAGGTTCGGCAGCATCGCCTGGGCCACATGGTGCGGCCGGTTGGGGAACAGCGCGTTGTAGCCGGCGATCAGGTCGTTAATGTTGAAGAACACCGGCTGCCGTTCCGTGAACGCCTCGGCGTTGTCAATGCGCGTCACCTGTTCCACCAGACGACGCAGCGCCTCATCGTCTGGCGCGAGCGCGCGGCGCACGAGTTCGGCGGCGCTCAAGGTCGGGTCGGCGCTGTGGTGGTGATCGAAGCGCCCGCCCCCCGTATCCACGTGCACGATCAGCGGATCAGCATCGGCCGCGGCGTCATTCAAGGTACGCCCGGCAGGAACAAAGGCCAGTTCCGCGTCAGCGGCGCCCCCAAAACGCACCAGAATCCAGATCGCCGCCAGGCAGTCCAGATCGGGTGCCAGGTGGCCAACGATAATGTGTGGGGTGACCAAGGAATGTCCACTCACATTCTAGGAGCCGCTCCGAACGTCCCGCCCTGAGTGGACCGGGCAGGGAAATCGGAACGGCGCTGTTCAGGGCTGATACGGGGTCCTGATGGCTACGGCGGGATGGGGCGTGGGAGGGGGAGGCCTTCCTCGCAACAATCCATCCATGATCAACGTATCAAGCCACCAGGTTCAAATAATCCTTGAGACTTCAAGTATAACAGACGGGCGCCCTTATAGTCAATGAAATGTCATTTTCAGCATGGTATACTGCCCATCGGCATGGATCTTCCAGCGTCCCAACCCAGGAGGTATTCAGTCCATGACACTGATCGAACACGCAGGCCCCACCCACGCTCGCGAGGTGACGGTGGAGTGGTTGCGGAGCATCCCCTATGTTATCCAGTCACCCTATCGCCCACCTACAATTGCCGGGGTGATGGTCAAAGATCTGACGGTGCATCTCGATGGCCGGGGCGATGTCATTGAACTGTGGAGCCGGCCATGGGTGGACAGCGAGGGTCTGCTGGTGCCGGCGCATGTCTACCAGAGCGCTACCGATTACGGGGTAACGAAGTGCTGGCACCTGCACAATGAACATACTGATCAGTTTACGGTGACGCGCGGTAAATTGCAGGTCACGCTGGTAGATATTCGGCCTGACTCGCCCACCTTTGGCCACGTGAATCCGATCTTTCTCGGCAGCCAGAAGCCGCGCTTGATCAAGATCCCGCCGATGATCATGCACGGCTGGAAAGCCCTCTCGCAGCCAGAGGTCATCGTGGTCAACTTACAATCCCACGTCTATGATGCCGCCGACGAGTTCAAGTTTCCCTGGGATTGCGTGCTGACCGAGGTCTGGGAGCCACGCAACGGTTGATGTTCCTTCCGGCAGGCGGGAGGGAGCGGCGCTAAGGGCACTACTTCTGGAGCGGGGGAATGGGGCAACCAGGTTTCCCCATTCCCCTGCGGGGCGGGGGTGTGGGGCAACCCGGTTGCCCCATCCCCCTCCTCCGAGGGGCTATTTTCACGTTAGGACGAGACACCCCGCAACGCGCCGGCGACCGCGCCGCGAGTACCATCACAGCTACCATCCGCACCGGCATCAGGACTCCAGTTCCACCGCATGCTCGATGTGCGCGAGCCGGGCGATGCGCCCGGCGCCGTCCACTTCAACCGCAATCACGTCAATGCGCCAGGCGCGGTCGTTGCCAGCCCCGCTCTCCGCCAGGTATGTCTGGGCGAGGTCCGCGAGGCGGCGCGCCTTGTGCGTTCCCACGCTGATCTCAGGGAACACGGGGGTTGCGCCGCGCGCCCGGCGCGTGCGCACTTCCACAAAAACGACCTGGTCGCCCCTGGTGGCGACCAGGTCGATTTCACCGGCGGAGCAGCGCCAGTTTCGCGCGATGATCACGAAACCATTGCGTTGGAGGTGCGCTGCCGCGGCCAGTTCCCCGAAGCGGCCCAGGCTGGTCTTAGCCGAAGGCATACTTGCGCCAGACATCGTGGCGTTCGATCTCGCCCAGCAGGGCGAAGGCCACGTACTGCGGCTGCCGCGGCGTCGTCAGCAATTGCATGTTCGCCTGTTCGGGGGTGCGCCCGCCCTTGCGATGGTTGCAGTCGCGGCACGCCGTCACCACATTCTCCCACGTGGTCGCGCCGCCCTGCGAACGGGGGACCACGTGATCCATCGTCAACTGCGCCCGTCCGGGCTGGGCGCCGCAGTACTGGCAGGTTTCGCGGTCGCGCGCGAAAACGCCTCGCCGCGAGCAGGGCAATTTCATCCGACGGGGAATGCGAATGTAGCGCACAAGGCGGATAACGAGGGGGACGTCAAAACTGATCGAGCGCGCGCGGAGCTGCTGGGTGGCGGCTTCGACCAGCTCCGCCTTTTCCTGGAGCAGCAAGACGAGGGCTCGCCGAACCGAAATCAGTTGCAGCGGCTCGTAGCTGGCATTGAGAACAAGTACTCGTTGTCCCAAGGCACCCACCCCCATAAGAACCGTTGTACGTGTACAAGGGCTCTTCGCGCGGGGGTCAGGGTGTCCCCCGGCTAGAGCGCCAGGCCTCTGGCCCGGCTGGCGGAGGAGACCGCACGGATGGCCCGCAACACAACGCTACCCCCGACTCCGCCACAGCGGTCGTCGAACCGGGCAGGGCAGAGCCGCGCCAACGCCGGATCGGGGGCGTTGGCACGACCGGGTTGATGTGTTCGGTGCCTCGCGTGGGCCATACTGCGCCAGTGTCCTGCAATGCCGCTCCGGTGTTTTCTGGAGCGCCCGCCAATGGTGGTGTCAATATAACAGTAACATAGATGGGTGCAGCTTGTCAATTTGTAATCGTTCACATTCAGGTAATTATGCGGTCGCCTTCCGGCGGGGAGGGGTGGAGGGCCGCCGTCCCTCTGCGGACCGGTTTCCCCGCCTGGCGTTGCCGGCGGTTCGTCGCATCATCGTCCCCTGGAGCGGGGTGTGGGGAAACCTGGTTTCCCCACACCTCCGCCCGCGGGAGGGTAGGGTGCGACTTCCTTTCCCGGCGAGTGGTCAGCGGGTTTGCCGCCGGGCGGCTTCACTGAGAATAAGTTCGTCAATCAGCCGCTCAACGGGGGCCCGGTCGTCGGTGAAGGGGGCGTAGCGGGCCTGGGCCGGGGTAAAGGGCCGCACCGGTCCAAAACGCCCTTCGTTGAGGGCCCAGTACATCACCAGTTGCAGGGCCCGATAGCGTGGCTCGCCCTCGGCCAGGGTCGCCATCGCTGCCGCGTTTTCGATGAAGTGCGCCGCGCCATCTCCCACCGGCGCGTTGACGCCTACCAGGATGGCGTTGGCGAAGCGCGTGTCGATGACGTAGACTTCGGGGAAGACCGCCAGCATGGTCGAGGCCAGGGCATTGACCAGGCGATCATCGCCGCTGGCGGGCCGCCCGGCGTTGACCACGGCCACGCCACGCGGGGTGAGGCGCGCCCGCACGTCACGGAAAAACTCCACCGTGGTCAGGTGAAATGGCACGTAGGGTTGCTGGTAGGCGTCCATCCCGATCACGTCGTAGCGCTGGCTCGTGTTCGCCAACCAGGCGCGGGCGTCCTGAGCATAGGTTGTATAGCCCGGGTACGCGGGGTCCTGGTCCTCCATATCGAAGTAGCGCCGGCCCAGTTCGATGATCGCCGGGTCAATTTCCACGGCGTCAATCAGCATCGCTGGCCCGTAAATGGCCAGGAACTGCTTGGGGATGCTACCCGCTGCCGAGCCCAGCAGGGCCAGGCTGCGCACCTCGGCGGGGCGCATGCCAGGGTAGACGTAGGGCGCCACGGTAAAATAGTCCCATGGTCCGCCGTCGGTCAACAGGTCGAGGGGGTCGCCGGTCTGGCGATACTTCAGGCGATAGACCGAATGGATGGCCTGGCCTTCGTTCAAGATCAAGACCCGCCGCCGGTCCTCTGTGCCCGAAGCGTAGCGGATCGTTTGCTCGGCCACCTGGATGTAGTTATGGCTCGACTCGCGTTCGGCGATCAAGATGCAGCCGCGACAGTCGGCTGTCTTCATGGTCGGGACGAGGGTGTAGTGGAACAGCGCAAGGGTGGCCACGCCGGCGAGCATGAGCAGGGCGCGCCAGTCGCGCAGCCCGATCGCGCCGAGGGCCACCAGGAAGCCGGCGAAGAGGAAGATCGTCGCATTGGCCCCGATCAGGGGGATCAGCACCAGCACGGTGAGAAAGGTCCCGACAATCGAGCCGATGGTGGAAAGGGCCGAAATCGTGCCCGCGGCTCGCCCTGCCTCGGCCACGCCGTGCCGGGCCTCGTGCAACTGCAGACGCACGGCGAAGGGGCCGACTGTGGCCATCAGGATCACGGGAGCGGCGAAGAGCAGGATGACCCCGGCCAGGGCGCCCAGGAAGCCGCTCGCGGCGACGCCGCGCAACGAGGACTGGGCCAGGTGCAGGAACGGTCGCGCCACCAGGGGCACGATCGCGGTGAGCAGCCCGGCCCAGGCGATCAGCCAGAAGAGCAGCCGGCGCTCGGGCCGCCGGTCGGCCAGTTGCCCGCCGAGCCAGTACCCCGCAGCGAGGTAGACCAGGGTCATGCCGATGACGGCTGCCCAGATCGGCTGCGAGGTCCCAAAGAATGGCGCCAGCAGGCGCGGCATCACCATTTCCACGCCCAGGGTGCCCACCCCGGCGAGAAAGACGACGCTCAACAGGAATCTATCGGTGCGTGTCACGGATGCGCCCGCGCATTCTGTCCGTCCTCACCTCTCGGTAGGGGAGGGAGCGTTGCTCAGCGAATGGCGTTCAGAATCAACCCCTGGAGCAACTGGATCAGCAGGATGGCCACCAGCGGCGAGAGGTCAATCATTCCGATGGTGGGCAGCACGCTGCGAATGGGCCCCAGGATCGGCTCGGTGATATCGCGGAGGATCTGCGTTACCCGCATATTGCCCAGCGGGTCGATCCATGAGACCAGGACCCGCCCGAGGATGGCAAAAAAGAGCACTTTGAAGAGCAGATCGATAAACGTTAAGAGAAAGTCCAACATACCTCAAAACCTTTCTGTGAGGGCCCGGGACCGGGCGCTGACACGCTGACAATCAGGTGAACAAAGCCGGTTGGAGAGGCGTGGGGAACCCGGGGTTTCCCCCCCTCCAATCGTGAGGGTCTGAGATGGCTATCCATGATCCTCCAGGCGGGCCTGCACGGCGGCGGCGTGGGCGAAGAGACCCTCGGCCTCGGCGATCCGGCGCGCCGCCGGCCCGATCCGCGCCAGGGCGGTCTGGTTCACTCCAATGAGCGAGATCACTTTCCGAAAGTCATCAACGTTCACGGGCGAGGCGTAGCGCGCCGTGCCCTCCGTCGGCATGATGTGCGAGGGGCCGGCGCAGTAGTCGCCCAGCACCTCGAAGGACTGCTCCCCGAGAAAGACGCCGCCCGCGTTGCGCACCTTGCCGACATAGGCCCACGGGTCGGCCAGCAACAGGCAGAGATGCTCGGGGCCATAGGCGTTGGCCAGTTCGAAGGCCGTGTCCAGATCGGGGGTGATCACGACCGCGCCGCGCCGGCTGACGGCCTCGGCGGCAGCGCGCGCATTGGCCGGCGGTAGCGCCTCGAGTTGCCGGCCTACCTCGGCTTGCACGGCCCGCGCCAGTTCGGGCGCGTCGGTCAGCAGGATAGCGCTGGCCTCGACGTGCTCGGCCTGGGCGAGGAGGTCGGCGGCGACGTAGCGCGGATCGGCCCGGCCGTCGGCGATGACCAGGGTCTCGGTGGGTCCGGGCAGGCTCTCGATTCCCACCGCGCCGAAGACGAGGCGCTTGGCCTGAATAACGTAGCGATTGCCCGGCCCGACGATTTTATCCACCCGCGGCACGCTCTCCGTGCCATAGGCCAGCGCGGCGATGGCCTGCGCTCCACCCACGGCGAAGACCCGGTCCACCCCGGCGATCCAGGCCGCGGCAAGCACCACGTCGGCTGGTTCGCCGGTATCCCGTCGGGGTGGCGAACAGGCCACGATCTCGCCGACCCCGGCGACGCGCGCCGGCACGGCGGCGTGGATCAAGGACGAGGGCAACGGCGCCGCGCCGCCCGGCACGTACACGCCTACCCGTTGCAGCGGGACCACGAGTTGACCACGCGCTCCTTCGACGCTGAAATCGATCCAGGAGTTGCGCGTCTGATGCTCGTGAAAGCGGCGAAGTTCGGCCACGGCCAGGCTCAGGGCCTCGCGCAGATCCGCGGGCAGGGCCTCGGCCGCCGCGCGCCAGCGCTCGCGGGGAACCTCCAGCCTTGCCGGCGCCACGCCGTCAAAGCGTTCGCTGCACGTCCGCAGGGCCGTATCGCCGCCGGAGCGCACCTCGGCGATAATCGCCGCCACCGCCGCCGTGGTCGCGGCATCGGCATCGAGGGGGCTGCGGCGCAGCACGGTGGCGCGGGCCACCGCCAGGTCGGCGATGATCGGGATGGGCATGGTCCGTACCTTTCGCTCAGTCGCACATGGCGCCTCCTCATTATACCCCGAAGGCGCGAAATGCACGCAGTGGGGCAGCCAGCGGTTCACACCTGGCGCAACACATGCGCTGAGGAGCGCGGGCGTCCCGCCCGTGTCGCGTTTCCGCGGGCAAGCTGCCCGCGCTCCGGGGAGCGATGCGAATACGTAGCAGCCGGGTTTCCCCGCGCCCACGGGGAGGGTCCGGGAGGGCGCGGCCCTCTCAGGAACACCCCGGTTCACCCCCGCGATGCAGAGGGCGCATCGCACGGATCGTCGCGCTTAACTGCCACCGAATCCGCGCCACAGCGCGGTTTCATGGCGATCAACGCTTGACAGTCCGCATGCTATCGCGTATGATGAACCAGACAGAGTGTAAACGATAATGTCCGGATGCGCCCGCGCGCATCCGGTATCCGCTGCACGTATCCTCTCCCCAGGTCGCCAGGATTCGCTTTACGCAAGCATGTGGAGTAGCTATGAGCCAGCTACGAGGACGACGGGCGGGGGCGCTGCTGCTGCTGCTGGCGGCGATGCTGCTCGCTGCGCTGCCATCCGGCAACGCCCAGGCCCAGGGGAAGATCTACTTCCCGCAGACGGGCCATTTTCTCGGCGGGGCCTTTCGCTCGTTCTGGGAGCGCAATGGCGGCGTCGAGATCTTTGGCTATCCGGTATCGCCCGAGTTTGTGCAGAACCGTGATGGCCGGGTGGCCCAGTATTTCGAACGCGCCCGCTTCGAACTCGATGTGGTCAACAACCAGGCCGTGATCAGCCTGGGGTTGATCGGGCGCGAGTATACGGCCGCCCGGGGGTTGGGCTTCCCGCCCGTCGCGCCGGTGCGCGCTCCAGGCTTGCGCTTCTTCCCCGAGACCGGCCATACCTTGCGTGGCGAGTTCCGCAATTTCTGGGAACGTCGCGGCGGCCTGCGCATTTTTGGGTATCCGATCTCCGAAGAGTTCGTCCAGCAACTTGACGATGGGCGCAACTACATCGTCCAGTACTTCGAACGCGCTCGCTTTGAACTGGTCGGCAACCGGGTGCGCCTCGGCCTCCTCGGCAGCGCCCTGGTGCCCTGCCAGTTGCGGCCCGGGTTCCCCCCCAACGCCCCGCCGCCCGGCCCGGTTCCCGAGGGGAGTTCCGAGGCCTGCTTCGTCATTCCGGGGTTTGCGGCGCGGGTGTTTCCGGAGGCCAGCGCCCCGGGCACGACCCTGGGCTTCGAGGCTCGCGGCTACGCCGGCGGCGAGGAAGTGGCCATGTGGATCAACCTAGCCGCCGGGGGCGTGCGCGCCGTTCCCTACCGTGTCATCGCCGACGCCGACGGGGTGGTGCTGGTCGGGTTCCGCACCCTGGCCACCGATCCGCCCGGCAACTACAGCATCGTCGGTCAGGGCCTCCGCAGTGGCCGCGTGACCGTCGCCGCTTTCCGGCTCGTGCGGTGATGGTCTTTGAGCAATGACTCCGCTCTCGCCCGCGCCGGCGGGCTTCGCATTCCATAGCCGAGAGCTTATGGTCTTTGAATACATCATCCGCTCTAGGCCGCGCCGGCGGGCTTCGCATTCCATAGCCGAGGGCTTATGGTCTTTGAATACATCATCCGCTCTCGCCCGCGCCGGCGGGCTTCCCCTTGCCTAGCCGAGGGCTTTAGCCCGACGGCTAGCGCGGGATAGCGGATGAATTGCTCAAAGACCATCAGCCCCACGGCCAGCCTGGCAGAGCGGATGAATTGCTCAAAGACCATTAGCCCCACGGCCAGCCCGGCAGAGCGGATGAATTGCTCAATAACCACATAACCGCGTCCTACGGTCGCGCTTCGAGCACCAGGGGAATGTCGGTCGGCGCCTGGTCGCCGTCACGGAGCACGCTCAAGGTGACCGTGTCGCCGACGCGGTGGTCCAGGTCGAGTAAGCCGATCAACTGATCGCCATCGGCTACAGGGCGCCCGTTGAGGCCGAGCACAATGTCCCCGCCGACCCGCAGGGGCACGCCGTTGAGCGTCACGTCACGCGAGCCGCCCCGCAGCCCTGCCCGCGCGGCAGGGCTGTTGGCCTGCACATCGGTGATCAGCACGCCCCGCGAGACGGGCAACCCCAGGCGCTCGGCGCTCAGCGCGTCGAGCGAGAACATGCGTATGCCCATCCACGGGTATCCACGGGTGTTCGTAGCGCCCCTCGCGGATCAGCGCCGGAACCACCTTGAGCAACGTGCTCGCGGGTACGGCGTATCCCACCCCTTCGAACGACCCGCCGCCCTGGCTCACCGCGATGGCCGTGTTGACGCCGATCACCTCACCCCGCGCGTTGAGCAGCGGCCCGCCCGAATTGCCAGGGTTGATCGCCGCGTCGGTCTGGATAATGTTCGGGATGCTGAAGCTCCCGAACGTCCGCGTCGGGCCGCGCAGGGTGCGGCCCAGGCCGCTGATGACGCCGACGGTCAGGGTGTTTTGCTCGCCGAAGGGGCTGCCGATCGCCACGGCCGTTTGTCCCACCGCAACCTCACGCGAATCGCCGATCGGCAATGGCGCGACGCCCGGGGGCAGGGCGCGCACCCTGAGCACGGCCAGGTCGCTATCCGGGTCGCTACCCACCAGATCGGCCAGCGCCGTGGTACCGTCGTACCAGCGCACCTGGAAGCGCTCGGCGCGATTGACTACGTGGTGATTGGTTACGATGTGGCCCTGGTCATCGTAGAGAAAGCCTGATCCCTGCCCGCGCGATCGTTCGGGCAGCCCCGGCACAGCCGGGTGGTTCTCGGGGAGCGGGGCGCCGAAGACATCAATGCTCACCACGGCGGGGTTGGCGCGGCGGTACAACTCGACCAGCAGCCGTTCCTGGTCGGCCAGGGCCGCGCTGATCGCCGGCGCCAGGGTTGGCTGTGGCGGGATGGTGGGCAAGGGCGGGCTGGTCGGTCGCGGGGCGGCGACAGGCGTCCCGGCCTCAGGCGTGGCCACCGATAGGGGCGGCACGCGCTGCGCCGTGGGTTCGGCCTGCCGCCCCAGAGGTAACGGCGGCAGACTACAGGCGGCGAGCGCCAGCCCGAGCAGCAGTGGCAAAAGGAACGTTCGCATAGAGGGGAGCGTTCTAGCAGTCCGAAGCTAACGTGAACATAAGCTCTCGGAGCGGGGCATGGGGAAACCTGGTTTCCCCATGCCCCCGCCCGCGGGAGGGCCTGGCCCTCAAGCAGGGGTAGGGGGAAACCAGGTTTCCCCCTACCTTCACCCGGTGGGAGGGTTTGTAAGGGCGCAGCCCTCCCACGCACACTATCTCGTCACCGCGGGGATGGAGGTGGGGGGCTGGCGCCCGGCGGCGGGCCAGAGCCCCGGCCAGATCGAGCAGAAGAACAACCCGGCGAAGAAGCCCGCTTGTGCGCCGTTGAGCAACAGCAGCCAGAGGGGAGCGTACCAGGCCCCGCGGTAATGGCCGACGATTTCCAGCGGCCAGAGCAGGAACGGCGTGGCGCAGAGCGCCAGCCGGGCCCACCAGGGCATGGCGCGGAAGCCGTCAAGCAGCCGCGTCATGCCCGGAAAGCGCCCGCCCACCAGCAGGCGCGCGGCCCAGAGGCCGATCGTCGCGCCCCAGCAGCGCGCACACACGGCCATGGGCAGCCCGAAGAGCAAGTAGGAGCGTTCTGGCGTCGGGCAGACAAACGTCGCGAGCATATCGCGGGCGAGTTGCCCGCTCTCTGCCACCAGCGGCAGACCCGAGGCGCGAAAGAGCGGCGAAATAATTGGCCCCAGAAACAGGATCCAGAGGATGGCGTCGAAGGCCCATGCGGGCCAGCGGCGAGGTTCTCGTGGAAAATGGTGGAGAACGCTGGTGGTCATACTCTTTCCAATGCTTGTATCAACACAGTCCCCTGGAGCGGGGGGTGGGGAAACCTGGTTTCCCCACACCCCCGCCCGCGGGAGCATCTGGGGGGCGCAGTCTTCCCGGGAAGAACCGTAGGTTCATCCCCTCGGGGTGCGGGGGGCTGCAGGCCCTCTACCCCTCCCGGCGGGGAGGCGACCGCGTACCGTCTGTTACGTAAGGCAACGCACATCCCACCAGATACGCGGCAGGCGGGCGACCTTCTCGCGCAGCTTGAGGTGCGCCCGGCGCGTATAGGCATCGTAGTCGTTGGCTTCGAGCTTGTCAAGGATGCCGCAGTAGATCCGCGCGGCGGCGCCGATGGCCAGGCGGCTCTGCGGAGGGAGCAGGGCGATTCCTGGCCAGCTCTCGGCGTAGAGCCGTCGCGTGCGCGCGACCTCAAAGCGCATCAACGCGCGAAAGCGCTCATCGTACACCCCGGCCAGAATATCTTCGGCGGTCAGCCTGAAGCGCTCCAGATCCGTCTGGGGGAGATAGACGCGCCCGCGACGGGCATCTTCGCCCACATCGCGCAAAATGTTCGTGAGTTGCAGTGCCACCCCCAGTTTGATCGCGTAAGGCTCGGCGCCCGGTACATAGCCGGTTATGCCCATCACCAGCAAGCCCACGACCGAGGCGACGCGGTAGCAGTACAGCCAGAGATCGGCGAAGTTCGCGTAGTGGGAAATGGTCAGATCCATTGCGACGCCGGCAAGCAGTTCATCAACCAGGGCCGCCGAGAGATTGTAGCGGGTGCGGGTGTCGTGCCAGGCCACGAGCACCGGGTCATGGAGGGCGGGGCGGGGCGCGCGCACCTGTTGCACCCAGGCAGCCAGGGCGCGGGCGGGGTCATCAACGGCCATATCCACCGTGTCATCGGTAGCGCGGCAGAAGGCATACAGGGCGCGCACGGCGCGCCGCACATCCGGGGAGAGGAACTGTGAACTGAAGTAGAAACTCTTTGAGTGCCGGCGAATAATGCGCTCGCATTCGGCATACGCCTCGGCGAGAGAGTGCGGGGGGCGTGGCGGACGCTCCTCGCTGCCGGCGTGAGGCGAAGACTCGGTCAGATGAAAGAGCAACGCCAGTTGCTCTTCAGCCGGCAGCGGCTGGGAGATCAGCTTTCCGGAGGCGCCAAGCGCCAGAGAGGAACCAGGATTCAGCGACACACGGCTTCTCCTTTGTCTCAGCCCCCGGGCAGCGACCAGGGTTCGGTATGCCAGCGCGTCAGGCTGAGGACCGCTACTCTCACCCAACGCGGCTGGCCATTGCCGGGGCCGCCGCGCCGTCGAGCACTGGTCCGCGTTGTTGTGAAAGAAATCGCTTCCCTTTCATAATACGTGAATTGAGTGATTGAGGCAACTTTTCACTGTGCAAGACCCGTGCAGCGGGTTCTCGGCTTTCCAGAGCCAAAAAGGCCCCTCCCTTCCCGGCGAACAGGGGCGCGCTGTCCAGCGAAGTTCCGCCGTGCACAAGAAATCTGTGCTTATGAAATGTAATTGTTGTGAACCTGAGAGAAAGAAGGGCGTGGCGAGGCGGGACCGGACGCGTAGGGAAGGGTTCGGGCGGGCGCAGCCCTTTCGAGAAGAAGACGTAGTTTCACCGCGTGGCGGGTTGCATGCCAGCCGTCCATGCGACG
>DAOTYR010000658.1:0-1562 GCA_034434655.1 Chloroflexaceae bacterium | reverse complement strand
ACCAGGCCCAGATCGGCCAGGTAGCGCAGGCGCTCGCCGCTCTGATCACGCACGCGCACAATGCGCCCCTGCTCGCTGACGGCGAGGTCGGCAAGGCGCGTCCCGGCGGAGGCAGGGAGCGTGCCCTCGATGGTGGGAATCGGATCGCCGTGGGGATCGAAGGCGGGGTTGCCCAGGTGCTCGGCGATGCGCGCCTCCAGCTTCTCGCTGATATGGTGCTCGAGCCGCTCGGCCTCCTCGTGCACTTCGTCCCAGCTATACCCGAGGGCCTCGACGAGGTAGAGTTCCAGCAGGCGGTGATGGCGGATCACCTCCAGGGCAATGCGTTCCCCGGCGGGGGTGAGCATCACCCCCTGGTAGGGCGTATGTTGCACCAGGTTCATCTCGGCGAGTTTCTTGATCATCCCGGTGACCGAACCGGGCTTCGAGCCACGCTGTTCGCCGAGTAGCGAGGTAGTGACCACGCCGTGCTGCTGCTGCAGGGTGTAGATGGCCTTCAGGTAATCTTCGATGGCGGGCGTGACACGACCGTGTTCCTCTGAGTCGGGCATCAGAGCGCTCTCTTTCTGCGGACGAGCCGGCCCCGGGTCGCTGCGTGGTCAGTACAACTTTATCATACCCCCGCGCGCCGTCGCAACCACCGTTGCGACGGTAATAGAGCCGTGCTATGCTAGCGTGAACATACGCCCTCGGCGAGAGGTGTGGGGAAACCCGGTTTCCCCACGCCCCCGCCCCGCAGGGGCATGGGGAAACCGGGTTTCCCCATGCCCCCACCCGCGGGAGGGTTGGGGCGGGCGCAGCCCTCGAGCAGGAGGATGGGGAAACCTGATTTCCCCATTCTCGCACCCGGTGGGAGGGTTGGGGCGGGCGCGGCCCCACGCAGCGGCATGGGGCAACCCGGTTGCCCACGCCCCTACAACCGGCTGTCAATCGTTGTAAGAGAGAACCATGACCATCACCGATCGGATGCTCACCGGAGCAATCGCCAACAACCCGGCCAACTACGCCGGCGATGGCGAATGGCGCTACTCCATCCCCCATCGCACCCTCTACTTCACCAGGGCTTCCGAACCCGATCCGCGGGACGCCGAGCCCTACTTCGCGCTCCCTTCGCTCAACCCTGACGGCTCGCAGCGCATGGAGCATGCCTTCCGGCAGTTCATCAAGCGGCGCTGGCCCCCGAGCCGGCAGCGTGAGTTGGAGCATTTTGCCGAGAAGCGTGGGTGGCACCTGGCCATGGAACTGAAGTACGGCGGTGGCGCGCTGGAGGATCACGAGGCCGAGGAATGGCAGTACGTGGTCAACCGCGAGCTACAGCGCCTCGCCGCGCAGGTGCGGGCGAAGATCGCCGAGATCGAGGGCGGCGCGTGACCGGTGGCAGCCGGGGGCGCGCGCTTCGTCCTGGCACTAGCGGATAGGGTCCCTGCGTTCCGGCGCCTCGAAGCGCCGCACCTGCGTATACGCCGCCCCAAGCAGCCGGTAGGTGGAGCTGGCGGTGATGCGCCAGGGGCCGTTGGGGGCGGCGCTCAACGGGATCTCGGCCTCCAGCGCCTCGCCATCGG
>DAOTYR010000657.1:0-5450 GCA_034434655.1 Chloroflexaceae bacterium | reverse complement strand
CTCTTCGCCGCCCTGACGTGAACATGGGGGAACCAGGTTCCCCCATACCCCCGCCCGCGGGAGGGTTTGGGAGGGCTGCGCCCTCCCAAGAAGTATGTTCATCCCGTCGGGGTGCGGCGCAAGCCGCATGGACGGCTGAGGTGAAAACCGTTCGCCGCGTTCTGCCCCCCTCCCAGCCTCCCCCCGCTGGGGGGAGGAGCCGGACTCCCTCCCCCAGCGGGGGAGGGCTGGGGAGGGGGCCGTCACCTTCGTTGCAACGGATTGCCGCTCGAGCAGGGATATGGGGAAACCGGGTTTCCCCCTACCCCCACCCGGTGGGAGGGTTTGGGAGGGCTGCGCCCTCCCAAGAAGTATGTTCACCCCGTCGGTGTGCGGCGCGAGCCGCATGGACGGCTGATAACGAAATTGTCACCTGTGAGTCGCGGACAAGGGGATGCGCAAAACGCCTTAGAAAGCCACGCACAGCTACGATACCCAACAATACTGTTATTGACAGAGACCACGACCAATTGTAGTCTGTAATTATCGCAAGATATCAACAGCGCTCACCTGCTGGCGAGGCGTACAGGCACGCTCAAGGATCGAGATGTCGCTCTTCTGCCATGCTGCAGAGTCTACGACTGCTATCCGCAGCCACCGCGGGATCGATTGGATCTCGCATTTCTCCCCGATCCCCTCCCAGGGGCCGGGAACTGGTGAAACCCGATTTCTCCGGTCTCTTCTCCGAGGAGCCAGATTCATCTCTGCCGTCCATGCGGCTGCGCCGCACAACGCCGCAATGAACATACGGTTGTTCTTGGGAGGGCTTCGCCCTCCCAAACCCTCCCGCGGGTGGGGGCATGGGGAAACCCGGTTTCCCCATGCCCCTCCTCGAGAGCCTATTTTCACGTTAGTTTGTAGCACATTCCAGCGATATTTCCCCCACGGCCCTGGTTCACGTCTGCACTACCTTTGGCGGTGCGGTGAGACTGCGCCCGCCGCACTGCTCCCCAACGCTGACAAGGAACGTTCGCACAGCGAAACGATGTTATAGCGCTAGAGCGAGGAAGTGACCGTGAATTCGCGCACGTTCAGGGTGTTTGTCACCCTTGGTTTGATCGCCATGGCCTCTGGTCTGGTTCTGAGCCTTGGCGCATCAACGCCTGCCGTGGCCCAGGGCGAGCTCTCGCTGCCGGCATTTCGCACCCTGGTGCAGGCGACCGATCGCGCAAGCTGGACGGAGGCCGCGGCGCTTGCCCCCGGCGCGCAGGTAGGCGCCCTGGTGCAACTGGAGACGCCGCCGCTGGCCCTGGTGGGCCATACCTGGAGCCACGCGGAACGCCAGCGCTACCTGGCGCGCCTGCGGGCCGAACAGGACCGCATCGCCGCGCAGGTCGAAGCGCTGGGCGGCAGCGTCCTGGCGCGCTTCGACCACGCCGCCACGGGTCTGGCCGTCACCATTGACGCCGGCGCCGTCGCGGCGCTGCGCGACCTGCCGGGGGTTGAGGGGGTGGTGCAGGTGAAGGATTACGCCGTGGATCAGGGCGCCCGCGACGGCGCGTTGCTCACCCTGGCTGAAGTGTCGGCGCTGATCGGCGCCGATGCGGTGCGTGCCCGGCGCAGCGACGGCACCGGCGTCGACATCGCCCTGGTCGACTCGGGCATTGATTACACCCACGTGAAACTGGGCGGCAGCGGCGACCCGGCCGATTATCGCCGCGCCGCCTGCGGCAACGCTGCCCTGGCCCCGGGCCAGCCCGGATGCGACCCGGCCCTCGACCCTCCCGCCGATCTCTTTCCCAATGCCAAGGTGCGCGGAGGCTATGACTTTGTCGGCGATCTCTGGCCGAACCCCGATCCGCGCTGCGGCGCCCTGCAGGTCTGCATTTTCTTCGACGCCAATCCGATCGACCTGTCCGGTCACGGCACCCAGGTTGCCGATATCGCCGCCGGGTTGCCCGCCAGCCCTGGCGGCGCCGACAGCGGCGTCGCGCCCGGCGCCAATCTGTGGGCCTTTAAGGCCTGCAACGGCGACGCCGGGCTGTGCAACGGCGTCGCCCTGCTGCGCGCTCTCGACGCGGCCCTTGACCTCGACGGCTCGGACCGCGGTCTCTGCACCCCCGGCGTCACCCCGGGGTGCCTGGCCTACGATCCCGCCGATGTTATCAACCTCTCGGTCAGCTTCAGCTACGGCCAACCCGAAGATGCCCTCACCCTCTTCGCCGATCTCGCCGGCTACTACGGGTCGCTGGTGGTGGCCGCGGCGGGCAACGACGGCAACCGGCCCTACATCGTCGGCGCGCCCGCCGCGGCGGATGCCGCCCTGGCCGTCGCCGAGAGCCTCGCGCCCGACAACGGCAAGGAGCGCATCGCGCCGGGCGCCAGCCGCGGGCCGCGCATCGCCGATAATCGCGCCAAACCCGACCTGGCCGCGCCGGGGGCCATTCTGTCGGCCCGGGCCGGCGGCGGCGCCGCGCTGGCGCCCTTCGGCGGGTCGTCGGGCGCGGCGCCGGTGGCCGCCGGCGCCGCCGCGCTGATGATCCAGCAACTCGAGCGCCTCGGCCTGCTCAATCCCAATCCCGGCCTGGGCGACGCGCCCGATGTTCCGCTCTCGCTGGCGCCGTTTGTCAAGATCCTGCTGATGAACCACGGCCAGAGCCTGCTGGCCGCCGAGGGCGATGCGCCGGCGCCCATCACCCTGCAGGGCAGCGGGCGCCTCGATGCCCTGGCCGCCTTCCGCGGGCGCACCCTGGCCTGGGACGCGACCGAACTCGCCGCGCGCCTGGCGGAGGACCCCAACCTCCGCGGATGCACGTTCACCCCGTTGCTCGACCTGCTCAACTACCTGTTGTTCCGCGTCCTGCCCCCCTGCGCCAGCGCCTACCCCTTCGGCGACCCCCTCTTCCGCGCCTGGAACGCCCAGACCGGCAGCGTCTCCTTTGGCTACCAACCCCTCGCCGCGCCGCAGACGCTGCAGCGCCGGGTGGCGGTACTGAACTACTCTACAACGCCCCGCAGCTACACGCTCAGCGCCAGCCTGCGCGCCGGCGGGCCCGGCGTGAGCCTGAGCGTCAGTCCGGAGCGCGTGGATCTGCCGCCGCGCAGCGCCACGCTCGTTACCGTAACCGCGACGATCGACCCGGCCCGGCTGCGGGCCTGGGCCCTCGAAGAGGCCGCCGGGGCAACCTGTGCCCCGGGAAGCGCGGACGGGGAGTGCGCGAGGGTCGCGGCGCCGTTGGAAGTTGATGGCCTGCTGGTGATTGACGGCGGCGCGAACGACTGCGTCAGCGTGCCGATCCATCTGGTCCCGCGCCGCGTGGCCCAGGTGCGCGTGACCCGGCAGGAGAGCGACCGGCTCGAACTGGCCAATCCGGCGCCCGTTGCCCCCGGCCCGGTCGAGAACTTCGCCCTGGTGGAGATCAGCCCCAACCAGTGCGACGCGCTGAATACAACCACACCCTGCACCACGCCCGACTACATTATCGGCTCGCGCCCCGGAAGCGGCGCAAGCCCGGTGGACCTCTCCGGCGTCGGGTTACGCAGCTACAGCGTTCCAGGGCTGAACGCCACCCTGGGGTTGCCGCCGGCGCCCCCGGGCGCCATGCCCGACGAAGTGGTCGAATTCGCCCTCACCGTCTATGATCGGCCCTTCCGCGCCTCGCCCGACGTGCCGGCGCGCTTCGAGGCGCACATTGACGCCAACCGCGACGGTGTCACCGACTACGTGGTGTACAATGCCGCACCCGGCGGGCGCAACAGGCGCCACGCGGTCTTCGTGCGCGCCGTGGGCAGCGCGGCGCCCCCGCGGAGCTATTTCTTCCTCGTGGCCGATTTTAACACCCAGAACTATGTCTTGCCCGTGCCGGCCACGGCGATAGGCCTGCGCAGCGACCGGCCCTTCAACTACTTCGTCCTGGCCTACGACGCCTACTTCCTCAACCGCGGCGCGCCGCAACTCTGGGACTGCTCGCCCGCCCCCGCCCCGACCTGCGGCGCCACCGCCCACACCATGCAAACCGGGCAACTACGCTTCCGCCCCGCGGTACAGGAACTGACGCTCCCCCCCGGCGGCAGCGCCACACTGCCCTTCAGCGCCGACCCCGATGGCCCCGCCGGCTCGCCGTCGCAACAGGGGCTGCTGCTGCTCTTCCGCGATGCCCTCCCCGGGCAGGGATCGGCGGCGGTAGTGTTTCAGGCGGCTATGCGAGAACGCAACATCTCTGAGCACACGATCTTTAATCCTTTCGTCGCGCAGTAACGGCGCATAATACCATTTCCTGTTGAACATTCCGCATTCGTCGAAGTGCTGGATCGCACGGTGACGCCCTGCAAGGCAATCCACAATCCAACATCGGCAATCCAAAATGGTATAAGGCCTGTAGGAACCTCGGGCAGGCGGGTCGTTCCACGGCACCTGCTTTGCGCACCCGGCGTCGCCTCCGCCCCCACGGGGGAAACCGGGTTTCCCCACACCCCCGCCCGCGGGGGGTCTGGGAGGGCTGCGCCTTCCCAGAAACAACCCTTATTGCATCCCCCTGGGGTGGGGTACGGGGAGGCGCAGCCTCCCCGCGTTTTCTCTTCCCCGCCTGCGGCGGCCAGATTTCAGGTAGAATCAAGAGCGACAGTGACAGTTCTACAAGGAGCGCACAATGTCCGAGCAGAAGGTCAAGGTCGGGGATATGGCCCCTGACTTCGAGGTCCTGAGCGACACCGGCGAGCCGGTGCGGCTGTCGCAGTTCCGGGGGAAAAAGGTGATCCTCTACTTCTACCCGAAGGACGACACCTCGGGGTGCACCACGCAGGCATGCGGCTTTCGCGACAACTACCCGACCATCGAGGAGAAGAACGCTGTCGTGCTCGGCGTGAGCCCCGACAGCGTCAAGTCGCACCAGAAGTTCAAGACCAAACACAATCTGCCCTTCACCCTGCTGGTGGATGATCAGCATCGTGTCGCCGAGGCCTATGGGGTGTGGGTGGAGAAGAGCATGTACGGCAAGAAGTACATGGGGGTCGAGCGCTCGCACTTTGTGATTGACGAGGCGGGGCAGGTCGTTCAGGCCGAGATCAAGGTCAAGCCTGCTGAGAGCGCGCAGCGGGCCCTGGCGGCGTTAGGGTGAGCCGGGGGCGTAACTGTTCACACCTGGGGTAACCTACGCGCCTGGGAGCGCGGGCGTCCCGCCCGCGTCGCGTCTCAGGTGCGACGCTTAATTTTGGACCTGAGCCATCCTGGGAGCGCGGGCGTCCCGTCCGCGTCGCGGCTCCGCGGGCAAGCCGCCCGCGCTCCCAGGAGAAAGGTGAACACTTACCGTCCTGGCACTACCGGATAGGGTCCCCGCGTTCCGGCGCCTCGAAGCGCCGCACCTGCGTATACGCCGCCCCAAGCAGCCGGTAGGTGGAGCTGGCGGTGATGCGCCAGGGGCCGTTGGGGGCGGCGCTCAACGGGATCTCGGCCTCCAGCGCCTCGCCATCGG
>DAOTYR010000656.1:0-3089 GCA_034434655.1 Chloroflexaceae bacterium | reverse complement strand
CGCGCCCCTGTCGGTGGTGTTTTCCCCGCCGCGCCCGCCGGAACTCTTGCAGGTGATTGATGAGCTGGGTCTGGCGGGAGGAGAGAGAGCCAGCCCGGGATGATGGCTTCCCCTTGCCGGGGTGGCCCCATGATCCTAACGTGAACATAGGCTCTTGAAGAGGGGCATGGGGAAACCGGGTTTCCCCATACCTCAGCGGACGCGGGCCGGAGGCCCGCGCACCCAGGCCCCGGCCCCTGGGCGGGTTGGGGAGGGCGCAGCCCTCCCAAGAAGTATGTTCATCCCGTCGGTGCGCGGCGGAGCCGCATGGACGGCTGACGTGACCATCGTTCGCCGCGTTCAGCCCCCCTCCCGGCCTCCCCCCGCTGGGGGGAGGAGCCGGGTTCCCGCCCCCAGCGGGAGAGGGTCAGGGAAGGGGCTGTCACCGTGCCCGCGGTGCCGTGGCGCGGGCGGGACGCCCGCGCTCCCAGGTCATGTTCATTGGGCGATGTGCCGCCCGGCGGCATGGACGGCTAAGTGAAAATAGGCTCTCGAAGAGGGGTGTGGGAAAACCGGGTTTCCCCACACCCCCGCCCCGCAGGGGGATGGGGAAACCCGGTTTCCCCGTCCCCCCACCCGGTGGGAGGGTCTGGCCCTCATGCAGGGGTATGGGGAAACCTGGTGTCCCCATACCCCTGCTCGGTGGGAGGATTTGGGCGGGCGCAGCCCTCCCAGGAAGACGGTTTCCCCATCCCCCTGGCCCGGGCCGGCTTGCCTCTACCGGCCCGCAATCAATCGTAGCCTTCGATATACAGATGAATCATCTGCTTCCAGTAGGGCCAGTCGTGGCACCAGCCGTCCCAGAGACGCAGGGCGTTGCCGATGCCCCGCTCCCAGAGCTGGCGTGACAGCAACTCGTTGGACCAGGCGCTGGGGTCGTCGCGGCCAATGGCGAGGATGATCTCGGTGTCGCGGAGCCGCCCGAGGAGTTCGGGGTCGGTCAGGTTGGGGATGAAATCCACCGGGTTGTGGTAGTAGAGGCCCTGGGTGTAGTGGTTGAAGAAGCGCCGGACGTCGTAGAGGCCGCTGAGGCCGATGACGCGGCGCACCACGCCGGGGTGCCGCAGGGTGAAGATGACCGCCTCGGTGGCCCCGAACGAGCAGCCGGTGGCCATCAGATAGCGGTTGGGGTTGATCATGCGCACGAGGGGCAGCACCTCGGTGAGCAGGTAGTGCTCGTACTGCTCCTCGCGCCACATGCGCGAGTCGGTGTCGCGGGTGTCGTTGTACCAGGTTTCGCTAAAGACGCTGTCCACGCAGATCAACTGCAACCAGCCCTGTTTGAGGCGGTGGGCCAGGGCGGCGACCATGCCGCGATCTTCGTACTCGAAGAAGCGTCCGAAGGAAGTGGGAAAGACCAGACAGGGCGCGCCCGCGTGGCCGAAGATGAGCAGTTCCATGTCCCGGCCCAGCGCATGGCTGTACCAACGATGGTAGTCTCGACGCATAGATTCAGGTCTCGAGGGTGGAGAGGCGGTTCCTGGAGGCGGAATGATACTCGCGGGGGGGCGGGGTTGTCAATTTGAGATTGTGGATTGGATGGGGAAACCAGGTTTCCCCATCCCCTGCCCGGTAGAAGGGCGCGGCCCTGGCGGAAGCTGCGGTTCAAGCGCGTGGGGCCGGGGGGGCCAGCGCCCGCAGGAAGGCGAACTTGACCACCTCGAACCAGGCCATGGTTAGACAGAGGAACAGGCCGAGGGCGCCGTCGCGCCAGCCGCCGAGGCTCACGTAGCGGCGCCAGAACTCGCGGGCGGGGGCGCCGAGAAAGTTGCGCCAGCGGGCGCGCCGCCCTTCTTCGGCCAGGATGCGGGCCTCGGCCAGGGCGTAGCGGCTCTGCTTGATCCACAGTTCGTCGAGGCGCTCGATGTTGAGGTGCACCAGATGGCCGTGGAGCGTCCCCGCCGGGCCATCAAGGCGCGGATACTCGTGGACGTGGCGGCGCTCGTCGTAGTGGGCGGCGTCGCGGTGGAGCAGCCGCAGTTGATGGTCGGGGTACCAGCCGCCGCCGCGCAGGGGCTGGCCGAAGAAGAGGTTGCGGCGGGGGATCCAGTAGCCGTGGCAGGGGGGCGCCGGGGATCGGAGCACGGCGCGGATCGCGGCGGCGAGTTCGGGGGTGACGCGCTCATCGGCGTCGAGGAAGAGCACCCAGGGGCCGCGGCTGAGGGCCAGGGCCTGGTTGCGCTGGGCGGGAAAGCCGCGCCAGGGCGCGCGGATCACCGTGGCGCCGTGGGCGGCGGCGATTGCGGCAGTGCGGTCGGTGGTGCGCGCGTCGAGCAGCACGAGGACCTCATCGGCCAGGCCGGCCACGCTCGCCAGGCAGGCGCCGATGTGGCGCTCTTCGTCGCGGGCGATGATCGCGACGCTCAGTTCCATGGGTGCGTTCATCAATGATCGTATTGGTGAGACCCGGACCGGCGGTAACGGCCGCCGCCCCCGGGTGGCCCGTCAGCCGGGCCGTAGCGTCGGCGGCGAAGACGGCAGTGGCCTCGATGTGACCGGCATTATCATAATCGGGATTTTGGATTTTGGATTTTAGGCATGGTTCAAACTCGATTGACAGTTCGCCTCGACACCGGACCGTGGGGACGGCCGTGGAGGGGCCTGGCTCCTCCACACCTCCCTGCCAAACGGTCTGGCCTGATGGTCTTTGAGCAATTCATCCGGTATGCCGGGCTGGTCGTGGGGCTGAGGTGACCATCGTTCGCGGCCTTCAGCCCTCCTCCCAGCCTCCCCCCGCCGGGGGGAGGAGCCGGACTCCCTCCCCCCAGCGGGGGGAGGGCTGGGGAGGGGGGCCGTCACCGTGCCCGCGGAGACGCGACGCGGGCGGGCCGCCCGCGCTCCCAGGCGATGTTCATCGGGCGTTGTGCGGCGGATCCGCATGGACGGCTGAGGTGAATATCGTTCGCCGCGTGCTGCTCCCCTCCCAGCCTCCCTCGCGGGATCGTAAGCCTGGGTCTGGAACCGTGCTACAATAGGCGCAAGCAACGCAACGTAGGGAGCTTATGCCGGAGTACATCGCCACGATTGGCCTGGAGATCCATGCCCAGGTT
>DAOTYR010000655.1:0-7108 GCA_034434655.1 Chloroflexaceae bacterium | reverse complement strand
CAGGCGCGTGGGTTCCCCCCGGGTGTGAACAGGTACTTTACAAAAATAAAAGCGCAGCCGCGGCTGCGCTTCGGAACTGGTGGGCCCCCAGGGATTCGAACCCTGAACCAATTGATTAAGAGTCAACTGCTCTACCGTTGAGCTAGAGGCCCATAGGCAATTATAGCCAGCCAGCCCCGCCTTGTCAAACTTGTGCGGACGCTCAAGGTTCTGTACAATACGGGCGCAGCACGCGCTGGCGCGCTACAGCCGTCCATGCGGCTCCGCCCCGCACCGACGGGATGAATTGTTCTTGGGAGGGCTGCGCCCCCCCAAACCCTCCTGCGGGCGGGCTGCGCCCTCACCCTCCCGCGGGCAGGGGCGTGGGGACACCGGGTTTCCCCACACCCCTGCTCCAGCAGCCTATGTTCACGTTAGTCGCCTATGGCGCCGATAGCCCGTATGCCGATCGACGATTATTTTCAAGAGTACGGTCCCATCCAGCGGCGGCGCGCCGGCAGGCTGCCGGAGCTTGAGCCGCTCCCCCGCGAGCCGGAGCCGCCCCCCCGGCGCCGGGCGCCGCGCCGCCCCGCCGCGCGCCGCCGCCGTCGCGGGGTGACCGGCCTGGTCATCGCGCTGGCGCTGCTCGCGCTCGCCCCGCTTGTCCTTCCCTATGCCCTGGACCTGGGCTACCCCGACGCGGCCCTGCCCGGCGTGTCCATCCAGGGGCAGCCCGTCGCCGGGCTGCCCCGCGAGACGATCAACGCCGAACTCGCCGAGCGCTACCGCCCCTTCCTCTCCCAGCCCATCGCTCTGACCTACGCCGGCGAGACCTGGACGCCTTCGCTCGCCGAACTGGGGGCGCGCTTCGATACCGAGGCGGTGGCCAGGGCCGCCGTGACCGCCGGGCGCCAGGGCGATCCGCTGACCCGCCTGCGCGAACTGTGGCAACTCTGGCGCCACGGCCTCGATGTCACCCCACGCCTGGTGGTGGATCAGCGGGCCTTGCAGAGTTATCTCCTTGGTCTGGCGCTGCTGCTCGAGCGCCCGCCGGAGAATGCCGCCCTGAGCATCGCCACCGCCCGTGTGGTCGGCACGCCTGGCGCCGCCGGGGTGCAGGTGCTGGTGGATGCCACCGCCAACGACGTGCTGCTGGCGCTGCGCGATCTGCAACCCCGCGAGGTGCCCGTGCGAACCCGCCGGCTCGACCCGTCAATCGGCGATGAGGCCCTCGTCGCCGCGCAGCGCCAGGCCGTCGCCCTGCTCCAGAGCCCGATTGAAATGCGCCACAACGAGCGCGTCTGGGTCTGGTCGCCGGAGCGCCTGGCCGAGTTGTTGCGCGTCGAACCCGTCGCGAACCGCCTGGCCTTGCGGGTGGACGACGAACGCCTCGACCGGGCCATAGAGGGGCTGGCCCAGCAGGTCGACACCGGCACGGCCGAGCCGCGGCTGCGCTTCGCCGAGGGCGCCCTGCAGATCGTCGAACCGGGCCGCCCCGGCTGGCGCCTGCGCCAGGAGGAGACTGCGACGGCCCTGCGCCAGTTGCTCCTCAGCCCCTCGCCCCTTACCCGGACCCTGACCCTGCCCGTGGACGAGTTGCAACCCCGCATCACCGCCGCCAACCTCGACAACCTGGGCATCACCGGGCTGGTGGCCGAAGGAAAGAGTAGCTTCGCCGGCTCCGCCGCCTACCGGATCACCAACATCAAGGCCGGGGCGCGCCGCATGGACGGCGTCCTGATCGCCCCCGATGAAGAGTTTTCGTTCAACCGCCAGCTCGGTGAGGTCAACGCCGCGAATGGCTTCGTCGAGGGCTACGCGATCATCGGCAACCGCACGCAACTCGAATGGGGCGGCGGCGTCTGCCAGGTTTCCACCACTGTGTTCCGCGCCGGTTTCTGGGCCGGGTTGCCGATCACCGAGCGCCATGCCCATGCCTTCTACATAAGCTGGTACGATCGCTTCGGCCTGGGTCCCTACGGGGATGGGCAGGGCCTTGACGCAGCCATCTACACCGGGGTCGCCGACCTGAAGTTCGTCAACGATACCGGGGCCTGGCTGCTGATGCAGACCGAGGTGGACGAGGCGAACCAGGTGCTGACGGTGCAACTCTATGGCGCGCCGCCCGCCCGGCAGGTGCAACTGGAGGGGCCGCTGATCACCAACGAGGTGCGCGCCCCGGCGGAGCCGGTCTACGTTGACGACCCGACCCTGCCACGCGGCGCCGTGCGCCAGAGCGATATGGCCCGCAGCGGACGCGACATCACCGTGTATCGGGTGATCGTCGAGGATGGGGCCGAGGTGAGCCGGGAGGCGTTCTTCACCCGATTCCGGGCCTGGCCGAACATCTTTGTCCGTGGAACCGGGTAAGCTATGGCGCCTCCGGCTGTGATCTGCCCGGCCTGCGGGCATGCCAACCCGCCAGGCTCGCGCTTCTGCAACGCCTGCGGCGCGCGGGTCGCCCCGACCGTTCCCGTGGCGCCGCCCACGGATGGGTCAGACGCGCCCCGCTCCGGCATCACCGCCGCTGCGCAGGCCGGGTTGCCCCGCGGCGCGGCGATCGATCCGCAGGGCCGCTACATCGTGGAGCGGGCGATTGGCAAAGGCGGTTTCGCCGAGGCCTATCTGGTCAACGACCGGCAGTTGAACCGTTTCGCCGTCGCCAAGCGCCATAGCCCCAATCCTGCCTGGAGCGCCCGCACCCGCGAGTTCGCCGCGCGGAACTTCGCCCGTGAGGCCGAGTTGCTGGTAACCCTCAACACCCCTGGCCACCCCAACATTCCGGAGATCTACGAGTACCTGCCCGAGCAGGGCGTGCTGGTGATGAAGTACGTCGAGGGCCGCGACCTCAGCCAGATCGTGCGCGAGCGCGACGGCGTTCTGCCGCCCGAGATCGCCCTGCCCATCGTTCGCGACGTTGCCGCGGCCCTGGCCTACATGCACAGCCGCCGCCCCGAGCCGGTGCTCCATCGCGACGTGAAACCCTCGAACATCATCATTGATAGCGCCGGGCGGGTCTGGCTGATCGACTTTGGGCTGTCGCGGGTGGCGCCCATGCAGCCCGATCTCAACCCCCAGCACACCCAGCTTGCCGGCACGCTCGGCTTCACGCCCCCGGAGCAGTGGCGCGGCCAGGCCGAGCCGCGCAGCGATGTCTACGCCCTGGCCGCCACGCTGCACTCCATTCTCACCGGGCACCAGCCCACCCTGACTCGCGCCCAGTTGCCCGATTTTCTCCGTGGGGCCATGGATCCGTTTCCGCCGGCGCGCAGTCTCAATCCCAACCTGCACCCCGATATCGCCGCGCTGATCGCCCGTGGCCTGGCCTTCCGCCCTGAGGACCGGCCTGGCGCCGCCGAACTGGTGGCCGCCCTCGACCGGCTGATCGCCCCGCCGAAACGTTCGCCCTTGCAGGCCCCCGATGGCACGGCCATCGCCGACGAGCACGCCCTGGCCCTCTGGGCCGAGAACCACTGGGAACAGGCCGCGACCTGGCTCTACGGCGCCCTCCCCGAGCAGGTAACGCAGGTGTGGGGGCGCAATAAACTGGCCGCCGATATGCGGGCGATCATTACCCGCAATCCCACTGAACCCGACGCTGCGCTCGATGAACTCCTCGCCGCGCTCGATCCGGCGGGTTTCGGCGCCGCGCCGCCGCGCCTGGTGGCCGACCGGCGCGTGGTCAACTACGGTACCCTCGGCCTCGACGAGCGCCGCGCCGAGTGGGTGCTCCTTTCCAACCCCGGCCGGCGCTTGCTGCGCCTGGAGATCGAAACGCCCCGCTGGGCCTTGCCGGCGCAACCAGGGCTCAGTCTGCGCCCCGGCCAGCAGCACCGCCTCAAGGTGACCGCCGACATGCGCCGGCTGAGCGATGGCGGACGGCTCCAGGGGGCGCTGCTCCTGCGTGACCGCTCCGGCGTCGCCTTCCGGGTCGAACTCCAGGCCCACCTCTCTCGCTGGCGAGCGCTGTGGGTGCGCAGTGTGGTAGGGCAGCGCCCGCCCGACTGGGAGGGAGGGACGGTTCGGCCCCTGCGCCGGCTCAACGGGCATCGCGGCGCCGTCTGGGGCCTCGATGTGTCGCCCGATGGCAGTTTGCTGGCCTCGGGCGGCTGGGACGGCACGGTGCGGCTCTGGCGCGTGGCCGATGGCGCGCAAACTGCGCTGCTCGATGAACAGGGCGTCAATGTCCTCAGCGTGGCCTTCAGCCCTGACAGCCAGATCGTCGCCGCGACCGGGGGCAGCGAAGTTGTCCGGCTCTGGCAGACCCGCACAGGGCGCCTGCTCCGCGCCGTTGGGGGCAACCGGGGCTATTTCAGCAGCGTCGCGTTTGGTCCTGGGGGAAGCATGGTCATCACCACCGGCGCCGATCGGGTGGTATGCCTGTGGCGGGCGAGTGATGGGGCGCTGCTCGAACGCATCGCGCCCGAAAGTGGCGCCCTGAGCATGGCGCTCGGCCCGGGAGGGCACACCCTGGCCCTGGGCTGTGGCGACGGGCGCATCAGGATCTATGATCTGACCCGCGGCACGGTCAAGAGCGTGCTGGAGGGTCATCGCGGCGGCGTGATCAGCCTGGCCTACAGCAAAGATGGCGCGCTGCTGATCTCCACCAGCGGGGAGGGGCCGCTGCTGCTGTGGGACATGGAAGCGGGAACGCTACGCCACCGTTTGCAGGGTCACGAGAGTAGTGTGCGCATCGTTGCCATGCATCCCGAGGGCCTGGTAGCGGCCGCGGGCGGGGTTGACGGCGCGATTCGCCTCTGGCAGACGGTGGACGGCACATTGCGGCAGACGCTCAGCGGGCACGGCAGCGGGGTGGTGGGCCTGGCCTTTGCCCCGACGGGCGGCTTGCTGGCCTCAAGTTCGGGCGATGGAGCGATCACCCTCTGGAAGCCGGGATGATGCCATGGGAGCGCGCGGATCGCCGCACAGGGGAGGTTCTGGGAGGGCGTAGCCCTCCCAGGCCTCCCTGTACCTACACGTTCAGCGCTCAGCCCCGGTTGACCGAACGCAGCAGCACGTCGGCGAGTTCCTGGTAGCGGCCCATGGAGCGATACTTGGCGTAGCGGCGCTCCAGCAGCGTGGGCAGATCCACGGCGCACAACGCATCGAGGTGCGCCCGGATGCGCTCGCCGAGGGTGGTTATCGCCTCCTGGGGGTTCAGGTGCGCGCCGCCGGGCGGTTCGGGCACGACCTCGTCAATGATCTCCAGGGCGTAGAGATCCTGGGCGGTGAGCTTCAGGGCGCTGGCGGCATCGGGCGCGCGGGCGGCATCGCGCCAGAGGATCGAGGCGGCGGCCTCGGGCGAGGCCACGGAGTAGATTGCGTTCTCCTGCATGAGAATGCGGTCACCCACACTGATCGCCAGCGCCCCGCCGCTGCCACCCTCACCGATCACCGCCACGACGATCGGTGTGCGCAGGTTAGTCATCGTCTGGATGCACTCGGCAATGGCGTTGGCCTGGCCGCGCTCCTCCGACTCCTTGTTGGGGTTGGCGCCGGGGGTATCAACGAAGCAGATCAGCGGCAGGCCAAACTTCTCGGCGTGGCGCATCAACCGCAGGGCCTTGCGGTAGCCCTCGGGATGGGGCATGCCGAAGTTGCGGCGCATGTTCTCGCGGGTATCGCTGCCCTTCTGGTGCCCGATCACCACCACCGTGCGCTCGCCGAAGGCGGCGAGGCCGCCGACCACCGCCGGATCATCGCCGTAGCGCCGGTCGCCGTGGAGTTCGACAAACTCCTCGCACAGCGCGAAAACATAATCCAGCGTATGGGGGCGCTGCGGCTGGCGCGCGCGGAGCACGCGGTCCCAGGCGGTCAGGTGTTCCTGGTTTACCGTCGCGAGGTCGTGCTGCTCCATCAGGGCCTCCCATTGGCATAGGCCGCGGCCTGGCTCGCGGGCAAGCGCTCAGACTGGCGCCGGCGGTCGTAGTGGCGCAGCAAGCGCGCGAGCACGTCGCGCAGTTCGTTGCGCGGCACAACCATATCAATCATCCCGTGTTCGAGCATGAACTCGGCCGTCTGGAACCCGGCGGGCAGTTTCTGGCGAATGATCTGCTCGATCAGCCGCTTGCCGGCGAAGCCGATGTTGGCGCCTGGTTCGGCGATGATAATGTCGGCCACCGAGGGGTAAGAGGCGGTGACGCCGCCGTAGCACGGGTCCACCAGCACAGCGATATGCGGCTGGCCGGCCGCGGCCAGGCGGTTGAGAGCCATAGTCACCTTGGCCATCTGCATGAGGGCAATCACCCCCTCCTGCTGGCGGGCGCCGCCGGAGGTATTGATGGTCAGCAACGGAATGCCCATCTCGGCGGCGCGCTCGGCGGCGCGGGCCATCTTCTCGCCGTAGACGCTGCCCATCGAGGCCCCCATGAAGCTAAAATCGCCCACCCCCAGGGCCAGCACGATCCCATTGATGCTGCCGACGCCGGCGATCACCGCGTCGGCCATGCCGGTGCGCTGCTGTGACTTCTTGAGCTTGATGGCGTAGCTTTCATCGGGCGTTACGAAGCCGAGGGGATCGGTGGGCAGCAGGTGCACGTCCGTCTCGCTGAAGGAACCCACATCGAGGAGACCGAGCCACTCGTGGGCGCTCATGCGCATGTGGTGCCCGCACTTCGGGCAAACCTTCAGATTGTCGTACAACTGCTTCTTGTAGATGATCTCGCGACAGGCGCTGCACTTGACCCACAGGTCATCGGGGATCTGCGCCTGCTCGGTGATCTCGGCCGACGAGAAGCTCTTCCTGCTGCGGCGGAACAACTCTTTCACGTCCGGGTGCTCTTTCTAAGGGTCAAACCCCGTGAATGAGTCCACAAGCCTTTGCGTTGCACATCACAGATGGTCTAACGTGAACATCAGCCCTCGGCGAGGGGGATGGGGAAACACGGTTTCCCCATCCCCCCACCCGGTGGGAGGGTTTGGGAGGGCTGCGCCCTCCCAGGAAGTATGTTCACCCCGTCGGTGTGCGGCGCGAGCCGCATGGATGGCTGAGTGGTATTATAGCATGGCTTTGACGCAACGTGACATGAACGGCCCTGAGACAGCACCTACCGTTTACTATTTTAGATGTTAGATTGCGGATTGGAGATTGCCGCTCCATGCAACAGGAAGCGCTCCGGCGCTCACGATC
>DAOTYR010000654.1:0-4242 GCA_034434655.1 Chloroflexaceae bacterium | reverse complement strand
AGATCGGGGTACGCAACCGCGCCGTGCTCGCCGATGTCCAGACCGGCCTCTTCCTCCTCCTTGCTCACGCGGAGGCCAATGGTGGCCTTAATGGCCAGGAACATCAAGCCGGCGAGGGCGGCGGTCCAGACGCCGACAGCCACGACGCCGACAAGTTGCGAGATCAGCAGGGTGGCGCCGCCGCCGAAGAAGAGGCCGGTGGTGCCGGTGTTGCCGGGGATGGAGGCGAACAGACCCACGGCCAGGGTGCCCCAGATGCCGGCCATCAGGTGGACGGGCACGGCGCCGACCGGGTCATCAATCTTCATCCGGTCGAGCAATTCGGCGCCCAGCACCACGATCGGACCGCCAATGAAGCCGATGATGATCGCCGAAAGCGGGGAGACGTAGGCGCAGCCGGCAGTAATGGCCACCAGACCGGCGAGCACGCCGTTGAGCGTCTGGCCGAGGTCGGGCTTGCCGTAGCGCAGCCAGGCGGTAAAGAGCGCGCCCAGGGCGCCGGCGGCCGCCGCCAGGTTGGTGGTCACAGCGACCATCGCCACGGCGTCGGCGTCGCCCTGCGAGGCGATGGCGAGCTGGCTGCCGGGGTTGAAGCCGAACCAGCCCAGCCAGAGGATGAAGACGCCCAGCGCGGCGAGCGACATATTGTGGCCGGGGATGGCCCGGGGCTTGCCGTCGGGGCCATACTTGCCCAGGCGCGGCCCGAGGATGATCGCGCCCATCAGCGAGGCCCAACCGCCGACGCTGTGCACCACCGTGCTGCCGGCGAAGTCGGTGAAGCCCCAGTTGCCCTCGGTATTGCCGGCGTAGTGGTTGAGCCAGCCGGCGCCGCTCCAGACCCAGTGCACGACGACCGGGTAGATGAAGAGCGAGATGATGAAGCTGTAGACCAGGTAGGCGGTGAATTTGGTGCGCTCGGCCATGGCGCCGGCGACGATGGTCGCCGCGGTGCCGGCGAACACCACCTGGAAGAACCAGCTTGCGAGCACCGGCACGCTGCCTTCCTCGGTCACCGCGGGGAGGAAGAACTGATCGGTGCCGATGAAGCCCCCGGCCGAAGTGCCGTAGGCGATGCCCCAGCCGATCGCCCAGAAGGCGATCGAGCACATCACGAAGTCCATCAGGTTCTTAAAGAGAATGTTCGCCGTGTTCTTCGAGCGGGTAAGGCCCGCGGTCAGCATCGCAAAGCCGGCCTGCATAAAGAAGACCAGGGCCGCGCAAATAAAGAGGAAGAACGTATCCATCGCCACGGCCAGTTCGGCTGTTGAGGGGCCTTCCTGGGCAAAGGCCTTCCCCCCCGTGATAGCCCAGAGACCGAGACCCGCTGCCAGCGCAATACCGGCTTTTTGCCACGTCAGTCGCATGGTCAAACTCCCTGTCGTGTCTACATCAGAGCGGTGGTAGGACAACCGAAGCCTTTGTTTTCGCTCGCGCAAGGAGCACTGGCACAAACCGGGTGCCAGCGCAGGCACGGCGTGAGCGACCTGTCACGATCCACTGAAACACGAGTGTGGTGAGCCAACCTCTACGGCTGCCGCGTCGCAGGGAAGGAGGGCACACCGGGCCGTCACCCCCTTGAAAAGAGAATGTCTATGTTTTGTCGAATTTGAACTGTTGCTGTAATAGTAACAAATTCGGAACCTCAAACAATGGCAACCGTGCCCGAAATGCGGTCTGCTCCGTATGTGCAACATGACCAAATGGCGCCTGGTGGCGCCGGGATCTGGGGAAAGCCGGTTTCCCCAGACCCTGGCCCGGGGGAGGATCTGACGGTCTGACGGTGCGGCTTGACAATGGTGGGCGATCCTTCTATGATCGCCGCTCCAACGCATCAAGGGTTTCTGGGGGGGCCGCAGGCCCCCACCATGCTGGTCATCAGGGAAAGGTTCGAGCGATGGACGACGCGCGCCTGGCCGCGCTGCGGAGGGCGATCGAAGCCAGGGGGTGGCGCTGGCGTCCCGGCAAGTCCATCCCCTACGGCACGCAGTTGCTGGTCGAGGATGGTCGTGATCAGGCCACCCTGAACTACTATCCCAAACAGGGGCGCACGGTCGTGGGCGGGCGCGATACGCCATTGCGCCGCGCGCTGGAGGAACTCGCGCTCGTGACGGCGGGGTTCGTGGTTGAGCACGCGGAGATCGGCCTGGATGAGTCGGGCAAGGGCGACTGGTTCGGGCCGCTGGTGGTGGCGGCGGTGTGTGTCGATCCGGCAGGGGCCCCGGCCCTGCTCCGGGCAGGGGTGCGCGACAGCAAGGCCATCGCCGGCGGCCGCATGGCCGATCTGGCCGCCGCGATCGTCCACTGCATCCCCGCCCCGGCTCGCGCCGTCACCGTGCTTGAGCCGCTGGCCTACAATGAGCGGTACGCCGTGGCCGGGAACATCAATGCGCTGCTGGCGGACCTCTATGCCGCCACTGCCGCGCCGGTGGTGGCGGAGACGGGGGTGAGCGCGATCATGTGTGATCAGTTCGCGCAGGGCGCCGCGCGCCTGGAGAAGGCCTTCGCGGTGGCGGGGTTGCCGCGCCCGCGCCAGGCCCACCACGCCGAGGGTCTCAGCCTGGCGGTAGCGGCGGCCTCGGTGCTGGCGACGGCGCGCTTTCAGGAGGAACTGGCCCGCCTGGGCGCCCTGGCGGGGTGGGAGGGGCCGTTGCCGGCCGGTGCTACGGACCTCCCCCTGCTGGAGCGGGCCGCGCGCTGGATCATTGCGCGCGAGGGACCCGAGGGGTTGGCGCGCTACGCCAAGCTGCATTTCCGGCCTGTGCGGGCGTTGCTCGGGGAGCGATGAGCGACGCGGCGCGAGAGTGGTAAGGTGAGGATCAGGGCGGGTTGGTGCGCGTGGGTCTGGCTCATTACAACACCTCGGAGGAAGTGGATGACCTTCTCGATGTGCTGGATGGCCTGGCCTCGGCGCACTAACGTGACCATGGGGGAACCAGGTTCCCCCTTACCCCGGTTCCTGGGCGGATGCGGGCCGGAGGCCCGCGCACCTGGCGTTCAGGTGAACGTATGGGAAACCGGGTTTCCCCTGTCCCCTCCCGGCGGAGGGCGCCGTCTGGATCAGGTTGCGACCGGCTGTTCAGCGGGCCAGCGATCCCACAGCACCAGGCCCGGGCCGGGGCCGAGTTGGATGCGGTCGGGTGAAGGGCGGGCAATCAGGGGGTTGGCCAGGTCGGCGGGGCCGAGGGTGCGCCGGCTGTGATCGGGTGGCATAATGCTGATCAGCCCCTCGTCGGTGAAGAACAGACGCACGCAGGAGAAGGCGAAGGTCAGGGCGTGGGGGCTTTCCAGGGTCATCTCGATCTCGCCGTCGTTGGAAGCGTTGACGTGGCCCCCAAGTTCGGCCAGGAGGTGCTGGAGCGCCGAGAGGTCAACGTTGAGGCGTTGCCCCCGCGCGCCGGTGAGCACGATCGTGATGTAGCGACTGATCAGAACCGAGTCGATCAGCAGCAGATCGTAGCGCGGGTGTTCAAAGAGGATGGCGGCGGCGGGGTTGCTGCGGTCGATGCACCGCCCGGCTATGGCCCAGCCCAGCGCGTTGACATCGAGGGCCAGGCGACGCACATCGGGAAAGGCGAACTGGATATGGGCCGCCCCCTCGATCCCGGCGGTCAGTTCGGCAGCAGGCACGCCAAAGCCTTTGAGGAAGCCCCGCAGGATGTGCAGGCCCAGATCGAGAGCCACGCGGCGCGAGCGGCGCCCCGAGATGTCGGTGAGTTCGGTCTCCTCGGGCGGGACGCCCAGGGGCCGGTTGTCGGTGAGGAGGGGCAGCAGGGCGCCGCGGAAGAAGTTGCGCCCGTCGCGGTGCACCACCACGGTCAGCGGGCGCACCCGGGCATCGGGCACGCGCACGATGTTGGCGCCAAAGAGTTCGTACACCAGGCTCACCAGCGGATCCTCGCGGCAGAGACGGATCAGGCTCATGGTTCGCTCCTTCGTCATCTAACGTGAACATAGGCTCTCGAAGAGGGGCATGGGGAAACCGGGTTTCCCCACGCCCCCGCCCCGCAGGGACATGGGGAAACCGGTTTTCCCCATGCCCCACCCGGGGGAGGGTCTGGGAGGGCGCAGCCCTCCCAAGAACAACCTTGTTTTCATTGCGACGTTGTGCGGCGCGAGCCGCATGGATGGCTGAGGTGAACATAGGCTGCTGTGGAGCAGGAGTGTGGGGAAACCAGGTTTCCCCACGCCCCTGCCCGCGGGAGGGACTGGCCCTCACGCAGGGGTATTGGGGAAACCGGGTTT
>DAOTYR010000653.1:0-9132 GCA_034434655.1 Chloroflexaceae bacterium | reverse complement strand
GACATTGGCGCTGTGGCTCCTTTCAGGGGGTGAAAACGGCCGACAGGTCTTGTCGCAATAATAGAACGCCGGGCGTACCAGATTGTTGCAGCGAGGCCGGGCCGCGCCCTGGATCGAAGAAAAATCTCTGGGAGGGCGTAGCCCTCGCGGACCCTCCCAGGGGCCGGGGCCTGGGTGCGCGGGCCTCCGGCCCGCGTCCGCTGAGGTATGGGGGAACCCGGTTTACCCATGCCCCTCTTCGAGAGCCTATGTTCACGTTAGCCGTCCATGCGGCTGCGCCGCACACCGACGGGATGAAAATAATTCTTGGGAGGGCGTAGCCCTCGCACACCCTCCCGCGGGTGGGGGAATGGGGAAACCCGGTTTCCCCATCCCCCTGCGTGAAGGCCAGGCCCTCCCGCGGGCAGGGGCGTGGGGAAACCTGGTTTCCCCACATCCCTGCTCCAGCAGCCTATTTTCACGTTAGTGCCATGGATATCGCTATCCAGTGGGCTGCGCTGAACCGCAGCCTGAAGACGATCACGGCCTCGATGCGCCGGACCCTCCCGGCGGCGATTGGCGGCGTGGTGATGCCGCCGGTCGCCCGGGGGCCCGAGTTGTTCAATGTCGAGCAACTCGAGCAGCACGCCCGCACCCTCGCGGGCAGCCACCGCGTGGGGCATCCCCTGCTGGGCCTGCCGGGCGCCTTGACGCTCCAGGTGGCTCAGGACGAACGCGATTTGCTGCGCGCCTATCGCATACTCGCCGAGGACGCCCGCCAGCGGAAGATGGCGCTCCCCGCCGCGGAGTGGTTGCTGGACAATATGTATCTGGTGCGCGACCAGATCCGCGAGATCCGCCAGGATCTGCCCGGCGGGTATTACCGTGAATTGCCGAAGTTGAGCGGGGGGCCGTACCGGGGCCGGCCGCGGGTCTATGCCCTGGCGCTGGAGTTGATTCTGCACAGCGACGGCAGGATTGACCAGGAGCGCCTGTTGCGCTACGTGCTGGCCTACCAGTCCGTCGCCCCATTGACGATGGGCGAGCTGTGGGCGGTGCCGATCATGCTCCGCGTGGGTCTGGTGGAGTACCTGGCGCGGCAGGCGCGCCTGGTGCTCGATGTGCGAACGCAGTACGCCGAAGCCGACGCCTGGGCCGAGCGCCTGCTGGCGCGCCCGGATGGTCCCGCTGAGACGCACCCCGTGCTGCGTGAACTGGCGCAGCGTCATCCCCATCTGCTGCTGCCCTTCGCCGTGCAGTTGCTGCGGCGCCTGCGCAGCTACGACGGCGAACGCGATGCCTCCGGGCTGATTGCCTGGCTGGAGGGCCAACTGCCGTCCCGCAGCGCCGAGGAGGTGGTGCACATCGAGCATCAGCGGCAGGCGGCCATCCAGGTCTCGGTGGGCAATACGATCACCAGCATGCGCACGCTCAACGCCATTGACTGGGCCGACTGGTTCGAGCAGGTCAGCCTGGTCGAGCAGGTGTTGCGCCAGGACCCGGCGGGGGCATACCCGCGCAGCACCTTCGCCACCCGCGACCGCTACCGCCACGAGGTCGAGCGCCTGGCGCGGGGCAGCGGGCGCAACGAAGTTGACGTGGCGCGCCAGGCGCTGCTCCAGGCCACTCGCGCGGCCGCCGCGGGCGAGGGGCCGCGGGCGGCCCATGTGGGCCATTACCTGATCGGCGCCGGACGGACGCCCTTCGAGGCCCTGCTCGGCTACCGCGCCGGCCCCGGCGAGGTGGCCCGGCGGGCGCTGCTGCGCCACCCCGGCTTTGTCTACTTCGGCGCAATCGCCACCATCACCGGGGCGAGCGTCGCGGCCGGACTGCGGCTGGCCCGGTCCGCGCGCGCGCTGCCGGAGCCGGCGCCGCATCCCGCGTTGCAGTCCCTGGCCACCGGGCTGCTGGCCCTGCCGGCCAGCACCCTGGCGATCGAACTGGTCAACCGGGCCGTGGCCCACCTGCTGCCGCCGCGCCTGCTGCCGCGCCTCGACCTGCGGTATGGCATTCCCGCCGACCTGCGCACGATAGTGGTCGTGCCCACCCTCCTGTTGACCCCGGAGAGCGTGCGGCACCAGCTTGAGTCGCTGGAGGTGCTCTACCTGGCCAATGAGGACCCGCACCTGCACTTTGCCCTGCTGAGCGACTTCGCCGACGCGCCGCAGCCGCGCATGCCCGAAGACGAGGAGTTGCTCGCCGTGGCTCGCGAGGGCATTCTGGCCCTGAATGCGCGTTACGGCCCCGATCGCTTCTTCTTGCTGCACCGGCGCCGGTTGTGGAACCCGCAGCAGGGGTGCTGGATGGGCTGGGAGCGCAAGCGCGGCAAGCTCGAGGAGTTCAATCGCCTGCTCGCCGGGGCCACCGATACGACCTACGACCTGCTGCTCGGCGACCTGAGCGTGCTGCCGCGGATACGCTACGTGATCACGCTCGATGCCGACACCCAGCTCCCCCGCGACGCGGCGCGGGCGCTGATCGGCACCCTGGCCCATCCGCTCAACGCCGCAGTGGTGGACCCGCGGACCCGGCGCACCGTCGAGGGCTACGGCATCCTGCAGCCGCGGGTGGGTATTGACTTGCCGAGCGCCCTGGCCAGCCGCTTCGCGCGGATCTTCGCGGGCAACGTGGGCCTTGACCCCTACACCACCGCCGTCTCCGACACGTACATGGACCTGTTCGGCGAAGGGAGCTTTGTCGGCAAGGGCATCTACGACCCGGCGGTGCTACGGGAGACGCTGCACGACCGCTTCCCCGAGAACACGCTGCTCAGCCACGACCTGATCGAGGGCAACTACGCCCGGGTGGCGCTGCTCTCCGATGTCGAGTTGATTGACAGCTACCCGACCACCTACGCGGCCTACGCGGCCCGGCAGCACCGCTGGGTGCGCGGCGACTGGCAGATCGCCGCCTGGTTGCTGCCCTGGGCGCCAACCGGCAGCGGGGCCTGGGCGCCGAACGTGTTGCCGCCGCTGGCGCGCTACAAGATCTTCGACAACCTGCGGCGCAGCCTGACGGCGCCGGCATCGGTGACGCTGCTGGGCCTGGGCTGGCTGGTCCTGCCGGGGCGCGCGTGGGTCTGGACGCTGGCGACCGTGGCGCCGTTGAGTGTGCCGTTGCTGTTTGAACTGGCCGACGCGCGCTTCTGGCTGCTCGGCTGGCGCTCGGCCCAGCGACGGCAGGCCAAACTGGCGGCCCTGCGCGATGAGGGGCTGCGGCTGCTGATCAACATCGCGCTGTTGCCCGACCAGGCGGCGCTCAATGTTGATGCGATCACCCGCACGCTGACGCGTATGCTGATCACCCGGCGCCGGCTGCTGGAGTGGGAGACGGCGGCCCAGGCACAGTTGCGCCTGCGGCGCTCGTGGGATCGGGCGCTGCGGCGCACGGCCCCGGCCCTGGCGGTGCTGGGGCTGCTGGGCCTGGCCCGGCCCCGGCAGGCGCTGGAGGCCCTGCCCGCCGCCGCGCCGGTGCTAGCGGCGTGGATCGGCTCGCCGGCCCTGGTGGGTTGGCTCGACCAGCCCTACCTGGCAACCCGCGCCGAACCGCTCAACGCTGAGGATAAGGCCCTGCTGCGCCGCCTGGCCCGCGCCACCTGGGCCTACTTCGAGCGTTTCGTGGACGAAGAAGGCCATTACCTGGCGCCCGACAACTTCCAGGAGACCCCCACGCCGCTGGTGGCGCCACGCACCTCGCCGACCAACATCGGCCTGCAACTCCTGGCCGACCTGGCGGCCTACGACTTCGGGTACGTCTCGCTGAGCGAACTGACCACGCGCAGCGAGCGCGTCTTCGCCACGCTGGAGCGCCTCGAACGCTACCGGGGGCACCTGCTCAACTGGTACGACACCCGCACCCTGCGCCCGCTCCCGCCGCTGTACGTCTCCACGGTGGACAGCGGCAACCTGGCCGGTCACCTGATCGCCCTGGCCCAGGGCTACCTGGGGCTGGAACAGGCGCCGATCATCGGCCCGGCGGCGCTCTCCGGCCTGCAGGACGCGCTGATGCTCGCCCGCGATCATCTGGGGGAGGATGACCCGCTGCACGAGCGGCTAATGGAGGTGGAGCGCCTGCTCGACGCGCCTCCCGAAAGCCTGCGGGGCTACCGCGAGCGTCTGCGCCAGGCGCTCGAGCGCACCGAGGAGGTGCGCCCGGGCGGCGCCGCCGCCGACTGGCTGCGGGCCGCGCGGCGCCAGGCCCGCGCCCACCTGGAGGACCTGGAAACCCTGGCCGGCGCGGAGGTCGAGACGGACGCGCCCGTGCCAACCCTGGCGGACCTGGCGGCGCGCAACGGGGCCGCGGCGCGCCTGCTGGAGCGCCAGGCGGCGATCATCGCCCAGGCCCGCGAACTGGCCCTGGGCATGGACTTCCGCTTCCTCTACGACGAGACCCGGCGCATCTTCGTGATCGGCTATAACGTGAGCGAGGGGCGCCGCGACAACTCCTTCTACGACCTGCTGGCCTCGGAGTCGCGGCTGGCGAGCTTCGTGGCGATCGCCAAAGGCGACGTGCCCAAGGAACACTGGTTCCACATCGGGCGCACCTTCACGCCCGCCGCCGGGCCGGCCACCCTCATGGCCTGGAGCGGCACCATGTTCGAGTACCTGATGCCGCAACTGGTGATGGCCACCTTCCCCGAAACGCTGCTCGACGCCACGGTGCGCGGCGCGGTCGCGGCGCAGATCGCCTATGGGGCGCGCAGGGGCGTGCCCTGGGGCATCTCGGAGTCGGCCTTCAATAGCCGCGATCTGGCCATGAACTACCAGTACCGCGCCTTCGGCGTGCCGGGCCTGGGGCTGAAGAGCGGCCTGGCTAACGACCTGGTGGTGGCCCCCTATGCCACCTTGCTGGCATTGAGCGTGCAGCCGCACGCGGCAGTGGAGAACCTGCGGCGCCTGATTGACCTGGGGATGTGGGGCGCCTACGGTCTCTACGAAGCGGTGGACTTCACCCCCGAGCGGCTTCCGCCGGGCACGCAACGCGCCATCGTGCGCTCCTTCATGATCCATCACCAGGGGATGAGCCTGGTGGCGCTCGATAACGCGCTCCACGACGCGATCATGCAGCGCCGCTTCCACCAGGAGGCGATGATCCGCGCCACCGAGCCTCTGTTGCACGAGAAGATCCCGCAGAGCGCGCCGATCCAGTTGCCCGAAGACGTGGCCGAGGCCCCGGCGGTGGCGCTGCCCGTGGTTCCCACTTCACGCCAGTTCGCCAGCCCGGGCACGGCGACGCCGTACACTCACCTGCTGGGCGGCCCGATCTACAGCGTGATGCTTACCAACGCCGGCGGCGGGGCCAGTTTCTACAAGGGCCTGGCGGTTACCCGCTGGCGCCCCGATGGCGCCCGCGACTGCTGGGGCAGCTTCATCTACCTCCGCGACGCCCGCAGCGGGCTGGCGTGGTCGGCGGGCTACCAGCCCCTGCGCCGCGAGGGGCAACAGTACCGCGTGCGCTTCAGCCTGGAGAAGGCCGAGTTCCTGCAGCAGATCGGCGGCATCGAAACGCGCATGGAGGTGACGGTCTCACCGGAGGACCCGGCGGAGGTGCGGCGCATCACCCTGACCAACCTGGGCGCCGCGCCCCGGGAACTGGAGGTCACCAGCTACGCCGAGCTGGTGCTGGCCCCGCCCATGGCCGAACTGGCCCACCCGGCCTTCGCCAATCTGTTCGTCGAGACCGAGTTCGTGGCCGAGCGGGGCGCCCTGCTGGCCTCGCGGCGTCCGCGCGCGGCAGACGGCGAGCGGCCCTACGCGGTGCACGTGGTGGCGGCCCGGTCGGGAGTGGTGGGCGAGGTAGAGTATGACACCGACCGGGCGGCCTTCCTGGGGCGGGGCCATAGTCCGGCCCATCCGGTGGGCCTGGATCGCCCCCTGAGCGGCCGCGTCGGCGCGGTGCTCGACCCCATCTTCAGCCTGCGGCGGCGCGTGCGCATCGCCCCGGGGGCCTCGGTGCAACTCTTCTTCACCACCGCCGTGGGCGCCACCCGTGACGAGGCCCTGCGCCTGGCCGATAAGTACCGCGACCCCCTGGTGGGGGCGCGGGCCTTCGACCTGGCCTGGACCCAGGCCCAGGTGGAGTTGCAAAGCCTGAACCTGGACGGCGACGCGGCCCACCGCTACCAGCGCCTGGCGGCCTTCGCCATCTTCCCCGACCCGCTCCGGCGCGCTGCGCCCGAGGTGATCGAGCGCAACCGCAAGGGCCAGCCCGGCCTGTGGGCCTATGGCATCTCCGGCGATGACCCGATCGTGCTGGCGCGCATTTCCGCGCCGGGCGAGTTGGGGCTGGTGCAGGAATTGTTGCAGGCCCACGAGTACTGGCGGCTGAAGGGGCTGCGGGTCGAACTGGTCATCCTCAATGAAGACACTGGCGGCTACTTGCAGGAGTTGCACGAGCAGTTGCTGGCGCTGATCCGCAGCGGGCGGGCCGGGGGCTGGCTCAACCAGCGCGGTGGCGTCTTCGCGCTGCGGGCCGACCTGATGCCCGAGGAGGACCGCGTGCTGCTGGAGAGCGCCGCGCGCGTGGTGCTGACGGGCCGGCGCGGCAGCCTGGCCCAGCACCTGCGGCGTCGCGAGCCGGACACGGCGCCCCTGCCCCAGATCCTCGCCGTCCCCCCCGCGGGACCGGCCCTGCCCCCCGGCGAGCCGCTGGCCCTGCGCGGACCCTACGGCGGCTTCGCTCGCGACGGGGCCGAATACGTGATCGAACTGGCACCCGGCCAGCACACGCCCGCGCCCTGGATCAATGTGATCGCCAACCCGCGCTTCGGCTGCATCGTCTCGGAACGTGGCGCGGGCTACACCTGGGCGGAGAACAGCCGCGAGAACCGCCTGACGCCCTGGTCGAACGACCCGGTCAGCGACCCGGCGGGCGAGGCGCTCTACCTGCGCGACGAGGGCGACGGCGCGGTCTGGTCGCCTACCCCGTGGCCCCTGGGCGCGGGCCACTGGCGCGTGCGCCACGGCTTTGGCTATAGCATCTTCGAGCATCGCCGCCACGGGATTGCCAGTAGACTCACCGTCGGCGTGGCCCCCGAGGATCCGGTGAAGTTCTACCGGCTGGAGCTGACGAATGAGAGCGATGGCGAGCGCGAGCTGAGTCTGACATTTTATGTCGAGTGGGTACTCGGCGTGTTCCGCGAGCAGATGGCGCCCTTTATCGTGACCGTGGCCGACGAGGAGCGGGGGGCGCTGCTGGCACGCAACCCCTACAACCACGAGTTCGGTCAGCGCGTCGCCTTCATTGCCGCCAGTGAGCCGGCCTCCTTCAGCGGCGACCGCAGGGCCTTCATCGGACGCAACAGCGACCTGGCAAGCCCGGCGGCACTGCTGCGCGGCGGCCCCCTGGCGGGCCGCGCCGGCGCCGGCCTGGACCCATGCGGAGCGCTGCGCTGCGCGCTGCGGCTGGCCCCCGGCGAACGGCGCACGCTGGCGCTGCTGCTGGGGCAGGGGGCCGATGAGGGCGAAGCGTGGGCGCTGATCGAGCGTTACCGCGACCCCGCGGCGGTGGACGCCGCCCTGGAACAGAGCGCCGCCATCTGGAACGCCCGGTTGGGCCAGGTCCGCGTGCGCACCCCGAGCGCGGAACTGGACGCGCTGCTGAACGGCTGGCTGCTCTACCAGACGCTGAGTTGCCGGATCTGGGCGCGCTCGGCCTTCTACCAGTCGGGCGGGGCCTATGGCTTCCGCGACCAACTGCAAGATGCGCTGGCGCTGCTGCACACCGAGCCGGCCCTGGTCCGCGAGCACCTCTTGCGGGCAGCCGCGCGGCAATTCGTGGAGGGCGATGTGCAGCACTGGTGGCACCCGCCCACCGGGCGCGGCATCCGCACGCGCTTCTCCGACGACTACCTCTGGCTGCCCTTCGCTACCGCCCACTACGTCCGGTTCACCGGCGACACCACCGTGCTCGACGAAGAGACGCCCTTCCTCGAGGGCCGGCCCCTGGCCGACGACGAGGCGGAGTACTACGATCACCCCGGCGTCTCTGAGGAGCGGGGCACGCTCTACGAGCACTGCGCGCGGGCGGTGGAACTGGCCTTGCGGCGGAAGGGTGCGCATGGCCTGCCGTTGATGGGCGCCGGTGACTGGAACGACGGGATGAACCTGGTCGGCGCGGGCGGTCGGGGTGAGAGCGTCTGGGTTGGCTGGTTCCTGGCGGTGGTGCTGCGGGCTATGGCCGGACTGGCCACGGCGCGGGGCGACGCCGAGCGCGCCGCCCGCTACACCGCGGCGGCGGAAGAGCAACTGGCGGCGCTCGAAGCCAGCGCCTGGGATGGCGACTGGTACCTGCGGGCCTTCTACGACGACGGCACGCCCCTGGGGTCGGCGCGCAACCAGGAATGCCGGATCGACCTTCTGCCGCAGGCCTGGGCGGTGATTGCCGGCGGCGACCCCGCACGGGCGCGCCAGGCAATCGAGTCGGCGCTGGTCCATCTGGTGGACCGCGAGGCGGAGCTTATCCGGCTGCTGACGCCGCCGTTCGATCGCGGCGAGCAGAACCCTGGCTACATCAAGGGCTATGTGCCGGGTGTGCGCGAGAATGGCGGGCAGTACACCCACGCGGCGATCTGGCTGATCTGGGCCTGCGGGCTGCTCGGGGCGCGGGCGGATGCCTGCGCCCTGCTCGAGATGATCAATCCAGTGCGCCACGCCAACACCCAGCCCGAGACTTACAAGGTCGAACCGTATGTCGTCGCCGCGGATGTGTACGCCGCCGAGCAGCATCGCGGGCGTGGCGGGTGGACCTGGTACACCGGCTCGGCGGGCTGGTTCTACCGGCTGGGGCTGGAGGTGATCCTGGGCCTGCGGCGCGAAGGGGCCAGTCTGTGGGTGCAGCCGTGTGTGCCGCCCGAGTGGCCGGGCTTCGAGGTCGCTTACCGCTACGGCGGGAGCGTGTACCACATCCGGGTGGAACGCCTGCCAGAAGAAGCCGGCGCGGACCTCGAAACCCTGCTCGACGGCGAACGGTTGCCCGACGGGCGCATCCCCCTGCGCGACGACGGTCGGAGTCACGCGGTCGTGGTGCGCGCCGCCAGGCAGGGGCGTGGGGAAACCAGATTGCCCCACCCTTCTCCAACCGGGCAAGGATAGAGGGGGTGGGGAAACCCGGTCTCCCCATACCCCTGTGTGCGGCGCCGGCCCAGACCCTCCC
>DAOTYR010000652.1:0-8332 GCA_034434655.1 Chloroflexaceae bacterium | reverse complement strand
TGCGTTACGCCCGCCCGCTCGGGTCTTTCAGGCGACCTCAGACCCCTATGCGGCTCGCGCCGCACACCGACGGGATGAACATACGATTGTTCCTGGGAGGGCTACGCCTTCCCAGACCCTCCCACCGGGTGGGGGGATGGGGAAACCCGGTTTCCCCACACCCCTGGGGCCTATGTTCACGTGAGACGATCATGCGCATGGCGCACAACGCCGCGATGCACATGACCTGGGAGCGCGGGCGTCCCGCCCGCGTCGCGACTCCGCGGGCAAGATGCCCGCGCTCCCAGCCTATTTTCACCTTAGCCGTCCATGCGGCTCCGCCGCACAACGCCGCAATGAAAATGAGTTTGTTCTTGGGAGGGCGCAGCCCTCCCAAACCCTCCCGCGGGTGGGGGCATGGGGTAACCCGGTTTCCCCATGCCCCTGCGGGGCGGGGGCGTGGGGAAACCCGGTTTCCCCATGCCCCTCTTCGAGAGCCTATGTTCACGTTAGATAACAGGACGTACGCGGTCGCCTTTCGGCGGGGAGGGGTGGCGGGCCGCAGGTCCTCCACCAACCGGTTGTTGCCCGCCCGCGGCGGGAGGGCGGTGGGGGTTGCGCCAGGCGCCTGGCCGCCGCGCCGGGAAAGGGTATGCGGGGAGGCGAAGCCTCCCCGCACCCCTCCACCGCGTAGGCCCTGTCAGATGTATCGTTGCGGATGCCATATTCGACATGAAGAAAAGAGATTGTCACCAAAGGTTGCACGGCCTTTACCTCGGGCAAGGCGACGCAAATCCTATACTAACCTTGTTACGATGCGTGCTGATCGAGACTGACTGGTGCATCCGGCAAACCCCGTTACACGAATGGTCGGGAAGTAAGGTTGCTGGGAGGGCGAAGCCCTCCCAGCCCTTCCCGTTCAAGCGCATGCCGGTTGCGCCACTAACAGAGGAGGCATCCTCATGGATGTACGTCCGGACCTGGAAAGCGCCACCGGCGTTGCCGAGCCGATCCCGCAAATCACCATTGACGGCAATGAAGCCGCGGCAAATGTGGCATATATGCTGAGTGAGGTGGTGGCGATCTACCCTATCACGCCCTCCACGCCGATGGGTGAGTCGGCGGATGCCTTTGCGGCAGCGGGCAAACCCAACCTCTGGGGCACCGTCCCCACGGTCTACGAGATGCAGTCCGAGGGCGGCGCCGCCGGCGCCCTGCACGGCGCGATGCAGACCGGTGCGCTGACCACTACCTTCACCGCCTCGCAGGGTTTGCTCTTGATGATCCCGAACATGTACAAGATCGCCGGTGAGCTTACCCCGACGGTCTTTCACGTTGCCGCGCGCTCGCTCGCCGCGCAGGGGCTGTCAATCTTCGGCGATCATTCCGACGTGATGGCGGTGCGCGCCACCGGCTGGGCCCTGCTCTCCTCCGGCTCGGTGCAGGAGGCCCAGGACCTGGCGCTCATTGCCCACGCCGCTACCCTGCAATCCCGCGTGCCCTTCCTGCATTTCTTCGACGGGTTCCGCACCTCCCACGAGGTCAACAAGATCACCCCTCTCGATGTCAGCGTCATCCGCGCCATGATCGACGATGAGTTGGTGCGGGCGCACCGGGCGCGCGCCCTCTCGCCCGAGCATCCGGTGCTGCGCGGCACGGCGCAGAACCCCGATGTCTACTTCCAGGCCCGCGAGAGTGTGAACCCCTTCTACATCGCCTGCCCCGGCGTGGTCCAGCAGACGATGGACCAGTTCTTCGCCCTGACCGGGCGGCGCTACAATCTCTTTGACTATGCCGGTGCGCCCGATGCCGAGCGTGTGATCGTGATCATGGGTTCCGGCGGCGAGGTGACCGAAGAGGTGGCCCGCTTCCTGGCCGCCCGCGGCGAGAAGGTGGGCGTCGTGCGGGTGCGGCTCTACCGGCCCTTTGCCGCCGAGGCCTTCGTGGCCGCGCTGCCGCCTACGACCCGCGCCATTGCCGTGCTCGATCGCACCAAGGAACCGGGCAGCGCCGGCGAGCCGCTCTTCCTCGACGTGGTCTCGGCGGTCTATGGCTACGGCAGCGGCCACTTCCACAATGGCGGCGGCCCGCACCGCCCGTTTCCCACCATCATCGGCGGGCGCTACGGTCTCTCCTCCAAAGAGTTCACCCCCGGCATGGTCAAGGCCGTCTTCGATGAACTCGACGCGCCCCATCCGCGCGACCGCTTTACCATCGGCATCACCGACGACCTGACCGGAACCAGCCTGCCCTACGATGCCAGCTTCGATGTCGAGCCGGAGAGCACGGTGCGCTGCGTCTTCTGGGGCCTCGGCTCCGATGGCACGGTAGGCGCCAATAAGAACAGCATCAAGATCATCGGCGAGGAAACCGACTACGAGGCCCAGGGCTACTTCGTCTACGACTCGAAGAAGTCCGGTTCGGTGACGATCTCCCACCTGCGCTTCGGCCCCGAGCCGATCCGCGCCCCCTACCTGATCGGCGACGGCCAGGCCCATTTCGTCGCCTGCCACCAGTTTAGCTTCCTCGAACGCTTCGAGGTGCTGCGCTATGCCCGCCCTGGCGGCGTGTTCCTGCTCAACAGCCCTTACGGCCCCGATGAGGTCTGGTCGAAACTGCCGGTTGAGGTGCGGAAGGCTATTCGCGAGAAGAAGCTGCATTTCTGGGTGATCGACGCCACTGCGGTCGCCGCGGCGACCGGTATGCGCGGGCGTATCAATACGGTGATGCAGACCTGCTTCTTCGCTATCAGCGGCGTGCTCCCTCGTGACGAGGCTATCGCCCAGATCAAGCGCAGTATCAAGAAGACCTACGGCCGGCGCGGCGATGCGGTGGTCAAGCAGAACTTCATGGCCGTGGATCAGACCATCGACCGGCTCTATGAGGTGCCGATCCCCGCGGTCGAGCCAGAGCAGAACGGCTACCATATGCGCCCGCCGGTCACTCCTGGCGCGCCGCCCTTCGTGCGCGAGGTGCTCGGGGCCATGATCAGCCTCCACGGCGACGATCTGCCCGTCAGCAAGCTGCCCTTCGACGGCACCTATCCCACCGGCACCGCTCGCTGGGAGAAGCGTAACATCGCCATCGAGATCCCCGTCTGGGAGCCGGATATCTGCATCCAGTGCAACAAGTGCGCCTTCGTCTGCCCCCATGCAGTCATCCGCCCGAAGATCTACGCTCCCGAGGCCCTCGCCGGCGCGCCGCCGACCTTCAAGAGCACCGACGCGCGCTTCAAGGAGTTTCCGGGCTACAAGTTCACCTTGCAGGTCGCCCCCGAAGACTGCACCGGCTGCGCCCTGTGCGTCGAGGCCTGCCCGGTGAAGGATAAGCGCCAGACCGGACGCAAGGCGATCAATATGGCCCCCCAGGCGCCCCTGCGCCAGCAAGAGGCGGCTAACTGGGATTTCTTCCTCAACCTCCCCGAGGTGGATCGCACCCAGCTCCACCTCAACACGATCAAGAACTCGCAGTTGCTGCTGCCGCTCTTCGAGTTCTCCGGCGCCTGCGCGGGCTGCGGCGAAACGCCCTACGTCAAGCTGGTCAGCCAGCTCTTCGGCGATCGATCGGTGATCGCCAACGCCACCGGATGCTCGTCAATCTACGGCGGCAACCTTCCCACCACGCCCTGGACGGTGAACCGCGAAGGGCGCGGCCCGGCCTGGTCCAACTCGCTCTTCGAGGACAATGCCGAGTTTGGCCTGGGTATGCGCCTGACGATCGACAAGCAGCGCGAGTACGCCCGCGAGTTGCTCCCCCGCCTGGCCGGGCGCCTCGGCCCTGATCTGGTCGAAGCCTTGCTGAACGCCGATCAGCACGATGAGGCCGGCATCAAGGCCCAGCGCGAACGGGTGGCCCTGCTCAAGCAGCGCATTGCCGCCGAGCTGGCGGGCAAACCCGACGCCGATACGCCGCTGCTGCGCGATCTGGACTCGCTGGCCGAGGTGCTGGTGCGCCGCTCGGTGTGGATCATCGGCGGTGACGGCTGGGCCTACGACATCGGCTACGGCGGTCTGGATCATGTGCTGGCCTCAGGGCGCAACGTCAACATCCTGGTGCTCGATACCGAGGTGTACTCCAACACCGGCGGGCAGGCCAGCAAGGCGACGCCCCTCGGCGCCGTGGCGAAGTTCGCCGCCAAAGGCAAGAGCACCCCCAAGAAGGACCTGGGCTTGCTCGCCCTGGCCTACGGCAACGTCTATGTTGCGCGGGTGGCGATGGGCTATGACGATGTGCAGACCCTGCGCGCGATGCTGGAGGCCGACGCCTACGAAGGCCCGTCGTTGGTCATCGCCTACAGTCACTGCATTGCCCACGGCATTGATATGCGCCGCGGCCTCGATCAGCAGAAACTGGCCGTGCAATCGGGGATGTGGACCCTCTATCGCTACAACCCGGCCCTGCTGCGCGAGGGCAAGAACCCGCTGACCATCGACTCGAAGGCGCCCTCGGTCTCTATCGAGCAGTACATCTCCGGGGAGGGCCGCTTCCAGATCCTCCAGCGCAGCGACCCGCAGCGCGCCGAGGAGTTGATCGCCGAGGCGATGCGCACCAACGCCGAGCACTATCACCGCCTTGAGCAAATGCTGGACAAGGACGCGTAGGACAAGTCGGAGAGCCGGGCACCGGGAGCGCCCGAGATGCGGGAACCAGGAGCGTGGCGGATGCGCCCTGAGCGGCGTTGATGCCGGCGCTCCTGGTTGCCCCGATTTCATGGTTGCTGGCGCACCGGCTTCTATCCAGGTGTGGTTCAATCCTGCTTGACACGGTCGTCTTCGCCTCCACAGCGCTACAAGCCGGTAGCTGTGGAGCTGCGCAGCCACGGTGAAGCTGGAACGCCCAGCGCTGAACTATGCCTCCAGGAGTTACTGCGATGGTTGACTTGAGCACCCAGTACCTTGGCCTGAAGCTGAAGACCCCGATCGTCGTCGCGTCCTCGCCTCTTTCGCAGCGGGTGGAAACGGTGCAGCGCCTCGAAGAAGCCGGCGCCGCGGCCGTGGTGATGTACTCACTCTTTGAAGAGCAGATTATCCACGCCAGTCTGGAGATTGACTATCTGCTCAGCCACGGGGCCGAGAGTTTCGCCGAGGCGCTGAGCTATCTGCCCGATGCCGGGCGCTACAGTATCGGGCCGGAGCAGTATCTGGAGCAACTCAGCCGGTTGAAACGCTCGGTGAGCATTCCGGTCATCGGCAGCCTCAACGGCGTCTCCAAGGGCGGCTGGGTCCATTACGCGAAGCTGATCGAAGAGGCCGGGGCCGATGCCCTCGAACTCAACATCTACTATATTCCCACCGACCCGGACCTGACCAGCGTTCAACTGGAGCAGACCTACGTCGAACTGGTGCGCGCGGTGCGGGCCGAGTTGCGCATCCCCCTGGCGGTGAAGATCAGCCCGTACTTCACGGCCCTGCCCAACGTCGCCCGGCGCCTGGTGGAGGCCGGCGCTAATGGTCTGGTGCTCTTCAACCGCTTCTACCAGCCCGATTTCGATCTGGAGCACCTCACCGTGGTGCCTAATCTGCGTCTCAGCACCTCGGACGATCTGCGCCTGCCGCTGCGCGAGGTCGCCATCCTCCACGGGCGCGTGCATGCCGACTTCGCCATTTCGGGCGGTGTGCACACGGCGTTCGATGTGCTCAAGGCGATGATGGCCGGGGCGAAGGTAACGCAGATGGCCTCGGCGCTCCTGCGGGGCAACTACCAGCAGATCGTGCGCAGCGTGATTGCCGACCTGGAAGCCTGGATGGTTGAGCACGAGTACGACTCGATCAGCCTCATGCAGGGCAGCATGTCGCAGCTTGCCGTGGCCGAGCCAGCGGCCTTCGAGCGGGCCAACTATATGAAGGTGCTGGGCTCGTTCCGCTTCAGCGAAGGATCGTCGTCCCATTCCACCCTCACCAGCGGCATGCTCTATCCCTTCCTGGATACGCCTGTGGAGGAGTGAGGTCAGAGCTGGTGGAACACCCTGCGCGGCACACTAACGTGAAAATAAGCCCCTGGCAAGGGGTGTGGGGAAACCCGGTTTCCCCACACCCTCGCCCCGCAGGGGGATGGGGCAACCGGGTTTCCCCATCAACCCACCCGGTGGGAAGGTTTGGGAGGGCGTAGCCCTCCCAAGAAGTATGTTCATCCCGTCGGTGTGCGGCGCAGCCACATGGATGGCTGAGGTGACCATCATTCGCCGCGTTCAGCCCCCCTCCCAGCCTCCCCCCGCTGGGGGGAGGAGCCGGGTGCCCGCCCCCGGTGGGGGAGGGTCCGAGAGGGGGCCGGCGCCGTGCCCGCGGCGCCGACGGGACGCCCGCGCTCCCAGGTCATGTGCATCGCGGCGTTGTGCGCTATGCGCATGACCGTCTCACGTGAAACGGGGGGAACCTGGTTCCCCCTACCCCTGCGCGCGGGAGGGCCTGGCCCTCAAGCAGGGGTAGGGGGAAACCCGGTTTCCCCCTACTCCCACCCGCGGGAGGGTTTGGGAGGGCGCAGCCCTTGAGCAGGGGTAGGGCGAAACCGGGTTTCGCCCTACCCCACCCGGTGGGAGGGTCTGGGAGGGCACAGCCCTCTCAGGAGAATCCTTTTATCCCATTGCGGATGCGCGCCGGAGGCCCGCGCACTCAGGCCCTCTCCCTGTGCGAGGTTCCCTACCCCTGGCCTTATGCCTTGCCATAGACAGGCACGTGGGCCCCGCTGATGATCTGCGCGTCGGGACCGACCAGGAAGAGGATCACCCGCGCGATGGCTTCGGGCGGGACCCAGCGGCTATGGTTGGCTTGCGGCGCGGCGCGGCGGTTGGCGGGGGTGTCGATGGTGCTGGGCAGAATCGAGTTGACGGTGATATTGTGATCGCGCAACTCGGCGGCGAGGGCCTCGGTCAGTTGCAGCACCGCCCGTTTCGAGGCGGCATAGGCGGCCAGGTTGGCCCCGGCCTGCGTGGCGGTGCGGGTGCTCACGTTGACGATGGCCCCTCCCCCGCGACGGATCATGTGCGGCGTCGCCGCCGCGCATGAGATCACCGCGGTCTTCAGGTTGATATCGATCTGCTGCTGCCAGAGTGCCCAGCCCGTCTCGTGCACGGGCTTGCCCCCGTCGAAGCCGCCGGCCACGTTGACCAGAATATCCAGTCCCCCTGACGTTGCCGCAACCTGATCGTAGTACACCCGCACGCCCTGCTCATCGGTCAGGTCAACCTGGGCGCCGGACAGGGCCGCATCGCCGGCGCGCCCCAGCCGTTCGCGCAGGGCCTCCAGTTCACCGGCGTGGCGATAGGGGACGGCCACGACGGCCCCGGCGCTCAACAGCGCGTCAACCACCGCGCCACCCAGCGCGCCGGTTCCTCCGGTCACGATCGCTACCTTGCCGCTCAGTATCATACCTATGCTCCGGCAACCTCAGGTGGCTCATCGCCGTGACGCAGATCTCACTGGACGACGACCACCGGCGGCACCTTGCTCCACAGCCGTTCCAGGCGGTAGTACTCGCGCTGGGCCGGGCTGAACACGTGAACGACCACATCATTATAGTCGAGCACGATCCACCCGCTTTCGGGGGCACCTTCACGGCGCGGATTCAGCCCGAACTCCTGGTGAACCTTCTCGTCGATGTGCTCCACGATCGCCCGGATCTGGCGATCGTTTTCTCCGGAGCAAATCACGAAATAATCGGCAATGACGCTTTGCGGGCGAATGTCGAGCAGCACAATCTCGTCGGCCTGTTTGTCTTCGGCCAGTTCGACAACGCGCCGGGCGATGGTTCCGGTCTCGATAGCCCTGCTCCTTTCTAATGTGAACATAGTCCCTCAGAGGAGGGGTGTAGGGGAACCGGGTTCCCCCACCCCCCCGCCCGCGTCTCACGCGGGGGGATGGGGAAACCCGGGTTTCCCATCCCCCTGCCCGCGGGAGGGTCTGGGAGGGCGCAGCCCTCCCAGGAACACCCGTATGTGCATTGCGGCGTTGTGCGGCGGAGCCGCATGGACGGCTAACGTGAACATAGGCTCTCGAAGAGGGTGTGGGGAAACCCGGTGTCCCCACCCCCCGCCCCGCAGGGGCATGGGGACACCGGGTTTCCCGATGCCCCCTCCCGGTGGGAGGGTCTGGGAGGGCGAAGCCCTCCCAGGAACAACCGTAGGTTCATCGCGGCGTTGTGCGCGAATCGCATGGACGGCTGAGGTGAACATAGGCCGGGAGCGCGGGCGTCCCGCCCGCGTCGCGTCTCCGCGGGCAAGCTGCCCGCGCTCCCGGGCCGTTTGCATCGGGCGTTGTGCGCCCCGCGAATGTGGCCTGATGTGATGGACGACCAGTAACGTGCGGCGCAGCCGATCTTACGTCCTTTTATTCGTTATACAGGATCGTAAAAGGTTTGG
>DAOTYR010000651.1:0-2471 GCA_034434655.1 Chloroflexaceae bacterium | reverse complement strand
CTTCGCCCACCCGCGGGAGAGTGCGACCGCTTCGGAAAGGGGTGCGGGGAAACCCGCTTTCCCCACCCCTCCACCCCTCCCCGCCGAAAAGCGACCGCGTAATTCCTGTGAATAGCAGTTGAGGAACACAGATGCACTATACCATTGCCGGCGAGATCGCGCAGTTCGCGCGACTGGAGTTCGCCCCGGGGGAGAGCGTCTGGCTGAGCAAAGGCGCGCTGATGGCCTATTCTGACGGTGTGCAATGGCGACCACGCATGCCTGGCGGCCTGGGTGGCGCGGTCCGGCGCACGCTTGCGGGCGAGGGAGCAACCCTGACCTACGCTGAAGCTCAGGGGGCGGGGCAATTCGCGCTGATCGCCTCCGATGCTCCCGGCCATATTGCGACGTGGAACCTTGCCGATGGGCCGGTGATTGCCACCCGCGGCTCGTTTCTTGCCGCGTGGGGCCAGGACATCGACATCTCGGTGATCATTGCCAGACGCGCGGGCGCGGCCTTCTTCGGGGGAGCGGGCCTCTTCTTGCAGCGTATCGCCGGTCAGGGCACGGTGCTGCTCTACGGAAGCGGTGATTTTGAACAGCGCGACCTGGGGCCGGATGAACGGCTGATCGTCAGCACCGGCAACCTTGCCGCCTTCGCCGATAGCGTGGACTACGACATTCAGACGGTTGGCAGCCTTGGGCGGGCCCTGTTCGGCGGCGAAGGCGTGTTTATGACCCGGCTGACCGGTCCGGGGAGGGTCTTGCTGCAAAGCCTCAAGCGTGGCGCGGGAACATCGCGGAGCGGCGGGAGCGGGGATTAGGACCAATACCTTTCGAATAAGCGCATGTGGCGCTTCAGCCCCCCCGCTTGGGGGAGGAATCGGGTTCCCTCCCCCAGCGGGGGGAGGCTGGAGAGGGTAGCCATCTTATTTGACAGGACGTACGCAGTGGAGGGGTGTGGGGAGGCGAAGCCCCTGCATACCCCTTTTCCCGCCCGCGGCGGGGTCAGGCGGCCTGGCGCAACCCCCACGGCCCTCCTGCCGCGGGCGGGCACCAGACGTTTGGTGGAGGGCCTGTGGCCCTCCACCCCTCCCCGCCGGAAGGCGACCGCGTAACTCCTGTTAGTCAGGGTTCTGCCCCCCTCCCGGCCTCCCCTCGCTGGGGGGAGGAGTCGGGTCCCTCCCCCAGCGGGGGAGGGTGAGGGAGGGGGCGGTTCGGCGCGCGACGGGGGCATACCGCATAGCCCCCCTAAAACCGTGGCTAACAAAGTATCGGGATCAGGACCGCCTGGAGGTTACGCCTCCCCGCGCCCCTGTTCCGGGCCTGCTGCCTGACGGAGATTACTGCACCGTCAGGGTGCCCTGCATCAGCGGGTAGTGCCCGGGCACCGTGCAGATGTAGAGATACGTGCCCGCGGCAGGCGCGGTGAAGGTGATCGACGCCGAGGCCTGCGGTTCGACCACGCCGGTATGGGCGATGATGTTCGACTGGTCCTCCGGCAGATATTCCTTTTCAAGCCCGGCTACCAGGCCATCGTTGGCGATCTGCGTCGCTACCGCTTCGCCGCCTTTCACCAGCACCCAGTTGTGCTGCTGGGCGACCGAGTTGTTCTTGAACTCCAGGGTCACCTGCTGTCCAGCCTTAACGCTCAGTTCCTTCTTGTCGAAGGCCAGGTTCTCGCCATCCGAACCGATCTGGATGGTCACCGGCTCGGGGGCGCCCGTGGCGCCGCCGGTCTGGCCGCCAGTCTGGGAGCCACCGCCACCTCCGCCGCATGCCGTCAGCAGCAGCCCTATCCCCAGGACGAGCACGAGCGCGAGCATTCGCAGGTTCAGCTTCATTGGGACCTTCCTTGTACTCTACTGCTCCTGGTGCAGTGCGTCACAAATCTAACACCATTCTGGGAATTGTCAAGTTTGGAGTACGGGTTCATATGGCTCCTAACGTGAAAATGGGGGAACCAGGTTCCCCCACACCCCCGCCCGCGGGAGGGTGTGGGCGGGCGCAGCCTTTGCGCAGAGGGATGGGGAAACCGGGTTTCCCCATGCCCCCACCCGGTGGGAGGGTGTGGGCGGGCGCAGCCCTTGCGCAGAGGGATGGGGAAACCGGGTTTCCCCATTCCCCCACTCGCGGGAGGGTCTGGGAGGGCGCAGCCCTCCCAGGAACAACCGTATGTTCATTGCGGCGTTGTGCGGCGCAGCCGCATGGACGGCTGAGGTGAACAGCGCCCCCTGGAATGTGCGAAAGCATGTTCTCATCCCCGCTCACTCTGCGTACACTCCCTGCGTCACCTCTGACGGGTCGGGATAGGGGCTGGCTTCAGCATAGGCCTGGGCCTCGTCGAGTTCGCGGTCGATGCGTTCAAGGAGGGCGGCAAGGCCGGCATCATCGAGCAAGCCCCGTTCGCGGAGCAGGGCCTCGAAGCGCGCGATTGGATCGCGTTGCGCCCAGGTTTCCAGCAACTCCTTCGGCACGTAGGCCATATTGTC
>DAOTYR010000650.1:0-4749 GCA_034434655.1 Chloroflexaceae bacterium | reverse complement strand
CCCGTTTGCGCAGCACAAAGAAGTAGTACGGCCCGTCGTCGCCCGGCGGAGCGTCGTAGATGCGCCGCAGCAGCGGCTCCCAGAGCAGGTTGGGGGTGAGGGGCGGCGCCAGCAGCCAGCGTCCGGTGAGCCGGCGGGTGATCAACGCGGGAGCGCCGTAGTAATGGCTGAAGTCGAAGAGTTTCAGGGCAGCGGCGCTGAGGTAGGGGCGCCAGGCCAGCGCCTCGAAGCCGGCTCGTTCGAAGCGCGCGCGCCACTCGTCCGCGCTCAACGTATGAACGTGGTAGGAGATGCGGTTGAACCAGCGCCCGTAGCGCGATCCGTCCAGGCCCAGGCGGTTGAGCAGCCAGGTGCCGAGCAGGTCCTGGGGAAAGCGGTTGCCCACCACCGAGGCCACGAAGCGCCCCCCGGGCCGCAATACCCGCGCCGTCTCGGCGAGGGTGGCGTCGAGGGGGACAATGTGCTCCAGCACGCAGTTGGAGATGGCGCTGGCGAAGCGGCCGTCGGGGAAGGGCAGGGCCGCGCCGCTGGCGACGCTCAGCCCGGCATAGACGCCCCGCGCATGGGCCTCGCGCGTGTCGGGCAGGAGCGGATCGACGCCGAAGATCGTTTTGCCGGGGAGGGCGATCTGCACGAACGTGCCGTCGCCGCTGCCGATGTCGAGGATCGGCTCGGGCAGATCGGGGGCCAGTTCGGCGAACAGGCGCGCCTCGACCGAGCGGATCAAGGCCCGGTGAATGGGCAGGGTCAGCAGGTGGGGCCGCAGGTAGTCCCGCGGGGGTGGGGCGGGGTGCATAGGCAGGTACCAGTGTCAGGAGGGCTTGCGGGTCGCGGCCCGGCTCCGCAGCGTCTCGAAGAGCTGTTCGTAGGCCGCGGCGGTCCGTTCGGTGGAGAACTTCGCGGCGATCTCGGCCCGAGGGCGCACGTACCGCTCGCGCAACTCGATCACCCGCAGGATGGCCGCAGCCAGGGCATCGCTGTCACCGACGGGCACCACCTCACCCATTCCCGTCTGGTGCACCGGTTGGCGCACGCCGGGGAGGGCGCTGGCGATCGACGGAGTGCCGCAGAGCATGGCCTCGACCTGCACCAGGCCGAAGGTCTCGGTGGAGTTCAACGAGGGCACCACGATCACGTCGAGGTTGGGGAAGAAGGCGGCCATGTCGCGTGGGCCAAGCGTGCCCAGAAAGGTCCAGTGGCGACTGAAGCGGGCGAACTCGGGGGCCAGGCGCTGGGCATAGGCCTCTTCGCCGAGAACGTTCTCGTGGGGGCCGGCGAAGAGCACCCGCGCCTCGGGGTAGACCGCCAGGACACGGGGCAGGGCCTTGAGGAGCACTTCGACGCCCTTCTCGGCGGCGAGGCGGGCGGCCATGCCGATGACCGGGCCGCGCAGGTTCCAGCGTTCGCGAAAGGCGGCGATCTCCTCGGGCGTGGCCTCGGCCACCTCCACCGGCGGGGGGATGACGACGATCTTCTTGTGGAAGCGCCGCAGGTAGGGCGAGTGGTCGGCAAAATCCCGGGTATAGGCGACGATCCGCGTGGCCAGGGCGCCGGCGGCGAGGTTGGCGGCGTCCACCACCCGGTTGGCGACGGTGTTGAGCATGCTGAAGGGCAGTTGCAGGTCGCTGTGGTAGGTGAGCACCACCGGCTGCCGCAAGAGGCGCCCGCGCAGGGCCAGGCCCGGCGCATCGAACTGGGGCAGGTGCAGGCTCATCGCATCGTGGTTCCGCGCCAGCGAGGTGGCCAGCCAGCCGAAGGTGGGCATGATCACGCCCTTGCTCACCCGCGCCAGCACCGGGGCGCGCACGACGCGCACCCCGTCCATCCACTCGGTCAGCGGCAGGCTGGGGTCATACTGCGAGGTGAGCACGGTGACCGCGTGCCCGCGACGGGCCAGCGCGGTTGCCAGACGCTGGACGTAGATCGTCAGGCCGCTGATGTAGGGGCGGTAGTAGGTGAGGGCGCAGAGGATTCGCATTACCGGAACAACTCGCGATGCGCCGCGACCCATTTCCAGAGGCGCTGGAGGCCCTCTTCGAGACCGACGCGGGGGCGCCAGCCCAGATCGCGTTCGACCTTGCGAATGTCGAGCACGCAGACACGTTGATCGCCGGGCCGCCACTCGCCGAAGCGCGCGGCCTCGACCGGATGGCCGGCCAGGCGGCTCAGCAGGGGCTGAAACTCGGCCCAGATCGAGAGCGTATGCTCCGGGCCGCCGCCAACGTTGTAGATCTGCCCGGCGACGGCGTCAATGCGCTGGAGGGCCAGTTCGTAGAGATCCACCAGGTCGTCAATGTAGAGCATATCACGCACCTGCTTGCCATCGCCATAAATGACAATCGGGCGACCGGTCTGGGCGGCAATCACGAAATGCGCCGCCCAGCCCTGATCCTCGACGCCGAACTGCCGTGGGCCATAGATCGCCGACTGCCGAAAGACCACCGTGGGCAGGCCGTAGATGCGGTGGTAATCGCGCACGTACTGGTCGCCAGCGCCCTTGGAGCAGCCGTAGGGCGAGTAGAAATCCAGGGGGTAGGTTTCGGGCACCCCGTAGGGCAGGTCGCGGTAGCGGTAGCGGGTTTCTTCTTCGACGATCGGCAGATCGCCCATGCCGCCGTACACCTTATTGGTAGAGGCATAGAGCACCGCTGGCCGCGCGGGAGCACGCCGGGCGGCTTCGAGCACGTTGAAGGTGCCCAGGGCATTGATCTCAAAATCGGTGCGCGGATCGAGCACCGAGGTGGTCACGGCGACCTGGCTGGCAAGGTGAACAATCGCCTCGGCGTCGGCGGCGGCGAGCATCACGGCGCGGGCGTCGCGCACATCGCCGCGAATAAAATCCAGCGCGCCGGGCGCGTCGTCGGCGAACCGTTCGAGCCAGTCGAGGTTGTGGGGCGTACAGGGCCGCGAGAGGTTATCGAACACCGTCACGCGGTGCCCCCGCATCAGCAGGCGATGGGCCAGGTTGCATCCGATGAACCCGGCGCCACCGGTGATTAAGATCCGCATGGCTTGCTCTTCGCTCGTCAGCCGTCTATGCGGCTCCGCCGCACAATGTCACGATGAACATCAGGTTATTCTTGGGAGGGCTGCGCCCTCCCAGACTCTCCCGCGGGCGGGGCGGGGGAAACCCGGTTTCCCCATCCCCCGGCTTGAGGGCCTGGCCCTCCCGCGGGCGAGGGTATGGGGGAACCTGGTTCCCCCATGTTCACGTTAGCCGTCCATGCGGCTGCGCCGCACAACGCCGCAATGAACATACGGTTGTTCGTGGGAGGGCTGTGCCCTCCCACACCCTCCCGCGAGTGGGGGAATGGGGAAGCCCGGTTTCCCCATCCCCCTCCTCCGAGGGCCTATGTTCACGTCAGCCGTCCATGCGGCTCCGCCGCGCACCGACGGGATGAAAATAATTTCTTGGGAGGGCTGCGCCCTCCCAAACCCTCCCAGGGGCCGGGGCCTGGGTGCGTGGGCCTCCGGCCCGCGTCCGCTGAGGTATGGGGAAACCCGGTTTCCCCACGCCCCTGGGGCCTATTTTCACGTTAGGAGTCAGGCGGTCGCCTCCCAGTGGGTCTGGCCGCCGCGGGCGGGAAGGGGGGTATAGGGGGGAGGCTGCACCTCCCCACATCCCTCCACCGCGTACGTCCTATCATGTGATACACTTTACAGACTTCGGCATTATACCGACACGCGCGACGCCTGACAAGGCGCGCTGGAACGCAAAACGCCCCGCTCGGCGGCGGGGCGGAACGGATTGGAGGCGACGGCGGGAATCGAACCCGCGAATGGCGGTTTTGCAGACCGCTGCATTACCACTTTGCTACGTCGCCGAGAGCCAGCCTTATTCTAGCACAGCGCCGCCCGCGCCGCAACTGCTGGCAACTGTTCACACCCGGGGCAACCCACGCGCCTGGGAGCGCGGGCGGGCCGCCCGCGCTCCGAGGTTACCGTCTTTGAGAAATTCATCCGCTATGCCGGGCTGGCCGTGGGGCTAAAGCCCTCGGCTACGGAATGCGAAGCCCGCCTGCGCGGGCTAGAGCAGATTATGTATTCAAAGATCATAACCCTGATGATGCACCGCACCCTGCTGATCTTCGCGAAACAACCCGCCGCCGGGCGGACCAAGACCCGCCTGTGCCCTCCCCTGAGCCATGCTGCCGCGGCGGAGTTGTACGCCTGCTTCCTGCGTGACATCCTGGCGCTGGCGCGGCAGGTCCCGGCCACGTCACGGGTGATCGTCTACCAGCCCGAGGCGGCCGCCGGCTACTTCGCGGCCCTGGCGCCTGATTTCGCCCTGCTGCCCCAGCAGGGCGCCGACCTCGGCGAGCGTATGGACCGCTGTTTCACCACGGTTCTGGACGCCGGCCCGGGCGCCGCCGTCCTGATCGGCTCCGACCTTCCCACGCTGCCTGTATCTTATGTCAATCAATCCTTCGCGCTCCTCGGCGCGTACGATCTGGTGCTCGGCCCCAGCGACGACGGCGGCTACTACCTGATCGGCATGCGCCGCCCCCATCCACACCTGCTGCGCGACGTAACGATGAGCACGCCCACGGTGCTGCGCGACACGCTGGCGATTGCCGCCGAACTGGCGCTGCGCGTCGCCCTGCTGCCCGGCTGGTACGACGTGGACACCCCCGCCGACCTGGCCCGCCTGCGCGCCGAACTGGCCGTTGCCCCGGCCACGGTGGCGCCGCACACCCGCGCCTGGCTGGCCACCTTCGCGGACCGATGAGCGGTCCCTGGCATATCTTA
>DAOTYR010000649.1:0-2886 GCA_034434655.1 Chloroflexaceae bacterium | reverse complement strand
CCCTGGACCCTGGTTCCCAACCTCGATCCGGAAGATGCGGACGAGCCGCTCTTCACCCGCGAGCACTTCGGCCCCTTCCTGGGCGAGACGGCGCTTGACGCGCCCGATGTGGCCAGCTTCATCGACCGGGCCGTGGTCTTCGCCAACGAGCGGCTGTGGGGCCGGCTCGCCGCCGCCATCGTGGTGCATCCCGAGACGCTGCGCGATCCGCGGGTGCGCGCCGCCTACGAGCGGGCCCTGTTCGACCTGCGCTATGGCACGATCGCGGTGAACACGCACCCCGGGGCTAGCTACTACGCCGGTATGACCGGTTGGGGCGCCTTCCCCGGCGCGCTGGCTCACGATCGTGGCGCGGGCGAGGGCATGGTCTGCAACGCGGCCATGCTCCGCTCCCCCGAGAAGTCCCTGCTCACCGCCCGCTTCCATCCGCTGGGCGCTCCGTTGATGCTCGGCTCGCATGCCATGCCGCTGGTTGCCCATCGCCTGGCCGAGGCCCAGGCGCATCCCTCCGCGCGGACGCTGGCCCAGGTGACGCTGGCTTCCTTTCCGCTGAGGTGATCCTCACGGGGTGTGGGGCAACCGGGTTTCCCCACGCCCCCGCCCGCGGGAGGGTGTGGGCAAGCGCACCCTCGAGCAGGGGTCTGGGGCAACCGGGTTTCCCCAACCCTCCGCCCGCGGGAGGGTGTGGGAGGGCTAGGCCCGATACGGTTCAAGCGTCGGGGTGTGCAGCACGACGCCATCGTCGCGAACCAGGAGACCGGCCAGCCAGGGGCGCGCGTGGAGCCAGGAGAGACCGTCGGCGCTGCCCAGGATCAGCGTGGCCTTGGCGGCGATCTCGGCGTCGGCAACACGTGGGGCCACCACGGTTACGCTGAGCAGGTCGGTCGCGGCGGGCGCGCCGGTGCGCGGATCAATGATGTGGTGGCGCTCGACGTCGCCCTGACGCCAGTGCCGGTAATCGCGCCCGGAGGTTGCCACGCCGCCGGAGGCGATCAGCAACACGGCCAGGGGATCGGCGCCGCCGCGGGGGTCCTGCACGCCGATGGGCCAGGCGGCGCCGTCGCGGCGCGGGCCGCTGACGGCGATGTCGCCGCCGACATCAACCAGGGCCGGCCCGTGGTGGGCGATCAGGCGCGCAGCGCGATCGGCGGCCCACCCCTTGGCCACTCCGCCCAGGTCGAGACGCAGGCCAGGCGGGCGATGCACGCTGCCGCGGAGCGGATCGACGCTGATGCAGCGCCAGTCAGCAGCGGGGTGAGCCGGTGGCGCGGCAGCCGCGGGCAACGCCCCGGCAGCGATGGCGGTAAAATCGCGGTCGTAGCCGGCATACTCCAGCGCCTCCAGCACCAGGGGCGTGACCAGACCGCCGGTCATCGCGGCGCCGCGCAGGGCCAGGGCGAGGACCTCGGCCAGCGTGGGGCTGACGGCCAGCCACTCGCGTTGGGAAGTGTTCAGGCAGCTCAATTCGCTGTCGGGCCGGAAGCGGCTGAGGATCGCCTCCCAGCTCGCAAACACCTGGCGGAGGCCCGCCAGAGCCGGCCGGGCGATGCCGACGGGGGCATCGAGCACAATCAGGATCTGGCTGCCCATGGCGTGGAACGTGTCTGTGACCATAGGTGACTCCCGGGCTATCTCATACCATCAGTTGTCCATGCGGCTACGCCACATACCAACCGGATGAAAAAAGGTTGTTCCTGGGAGAGCTACGCCCTGCCAACCTCTCCCACGGGGTGAGGGGTCTGGAGAAACCGGGTTTCCCCAGACCCCTGCGCGCGGGCTGCGCCCTGCCAACCTCTCCCACGGGGTGAGGGGTCTGGAGAAACCCGATTTCCCCAGACCCCGGCGCGCGGGCTGCGCCCGCTCAACCCCTCCCACGGGGTGAGGGGTCTGGGGAAACCCGGTTTCCCCGGCCACCGGCGCGCGGGCTGCGCCCGCTCAACCCCTCCCATGGGGTGTGAGTCTGGGGACATCCAGTGTCCCCGGCCCCCGGCGCGCGGGCTGCGCCTCCCGGCATCCCTCCCTCGCTCCACGGCGCAGCCGCTATCAGCGCGACGAACGGGTCATCGTGATAGGCGCAGGTTGTACCGCCGAGGGGCCTGGCAGGCCCGTGGAGGGGGCCTGGCTGATAGCCGGGGCCGGGTTCGAGGTGACCGGTGGCGAGCCGGCTGTCGCTGGCAGTGATTGCACCGTGGCGACAGGTGGCAGTGTGGGTATCTGCGGGTCGCTGAGCAGCCATGCCGGAGGCGGGGCGGTATGCGTCGCGCCTCCCGTGGACGCCTCGGACGGCGCCGCGGTGGGCGGCGGGGCGCTCAGGAAGGCCCAGCCCGCGAGAACGCCGGCGAGGGAGGCGACGGTGATCAGCGCCTTGACGGCGGGGACGCTGGTGGTACGGGTAGTACGTCGTTCGGTGGTCATTCGTCAGACTCCTTCACGGTATCAGTCGTCCATGCGGCTCGGGCCGCACACCGACGGGATGAACATAATTCCTGGGAGGGCTGCGCTCTCCCAAACCCTCCCACCGGGTGGGGGGATGGGGAAACCGGGTTTCCCCATCCCCCTGCCTGAGGGCGTAGCCCTCCCACACCCTCCTGGGGGCGGGGTATGGGGGAACCTGGTTCCCCCATGTTCACGTTAGTCGTCGTGCTTCTGGTGGCGCTCCTCGCCCTCCTCGTGGCGCTCACGCAGGTCGTCGTCATTGCCGCCAGCGGCTATCCGGGCATAGACAACCTGGCCAGTGGCAGCGTCCACATACACGGCGCTCCGGTCGCTGAACTTCACGTCATAGACCAGCGCGCCGTGCTCGGTCTCGCGTTCGACGGCGACGACCTGGCCGCCGTAGTAGCGTTGCGCCACGGCGATAGCCTGTTGCTCGCTGATCGTGGCGCC
>DAOTYR010000648.1:0-6588 GCA_034434655.1 Chloroflexaceae bacterium | reverse complement strand
GGAGATTCGCTAAGGTGAACATGGGGGAACCAGGTTCCCCCATACCCCCGCCCGCAGGAGGGTTTGAGGGGGCTGCGCCCTCACGCAGGGGAATGGGGGAACCGGGTTTTCCCATCCCCCCCACCCGGTGGGAGGGTTTGGGAGGGCGTAGCCCTCAGGCAGGGGGATGGGGAAACCCGGTTTCCCCATAGCCCCACCCGGTGGGAGGGTCTGGGAGGGCGTAGCCCTCCCGGGAAGTATGTTCATCCCGTCGGGGTGCGGCGCGAGCCGCACGGAGGGCTGATGTGAAAATAGCCCCTCGGAGGAGGGGGATGGGGAAACCGGGTTTCCCCATACCTCAGCGGACGCGGGCCGGAGGCCCGCGCACCCAGGCCCCGGCCCCTGGGAGGGTCTGGGAGGGCGTAGCCCTCCCGGGAAGTATGTTCATCCCGTCGGGGTGCGGCGCGAGCCGCATTGGAGGGCTGATGTGAACATAGGCTGCTCACCTACGCGCATGCGGCGCTGACCCCCCCTCCTAACCTCCCCCCGCTGGGGGGAGGAGCCGGACTCCCTCCCCCCAGCGGGGGGAGGGCTGGGGAGGGGGGCAGTCACCGTGCCCGCGGCGCCGCGACGCGGGCGGGACGCCCGCGCTCCCGGGCCGTGTGCAGCGGGCGGTGTGCGCCATGCGCATGACCGTCTCACATGACCATGGGGAACCTGGCTCCCCCATACCCCCGCCCCCGGGAAGGTGAGGGCGCAGCCCGCGCGCAGGGGGCTGGGGAAACCGGGTGTTCCCACCTCCCCGCCCCCGGGAAGGTGAGGGCGCGTGCCCTCATGCAGGGGGCTGGGGAAACCCGGTTTCCCCACCTCCCCGCCCCCGGGAAGGTGAGGGCACAACCCGCGCGCAGGGGGCTGGGGCACCCGGGTTGCCCCAGCTTCAAGCATCGGCGGCGACTACCTGGTTGCGACCGTTCGACTTCGCCGCGAAGAGGCGGCGAGCGGCGGTGTTCACCATCTCTTCAGCGGAGTCGCCCGTGGCATCGGCAACCCCGAGGCTGATAGTGACCCGCAGGCGCCGGTCGAGACTGGCCCAGTCGTAGCGTTCGACCGCCACGCGCAGGCGCTCGGCGAAGTCTGCCGCCTCGCTGAGCGGTGTGTTGGGCAGAGCAATCAAAAAGGCATCGTCGCTGTACCGGGCAGCCACATCGTCGGGCCGGCAGATCGTCCGCACGACCCCTGCCACGATGCGCAACACCTGATCGCCCACACTCTCCCCGCAGCGCCGGTTGATCTCCGCAAACTGGTCCAGATCGGCGCGGAGCACCGAGAGCGGTTGGCCCGTGAGACGGGCCTGAGCTGCCAGTTCAGGCAGACGCTGGTTCATGTACTGGCGGGTGGCAAGTCGCGTTAGCGGATCTTCATCCAACGCCCGCGGAGCCTCAGACGGCCCCGCCGGCGAGCCGGTCGGACCGGGCGCAGCGCGCTCCTCGGCGGCCTCGTGGAGCTGGGCGCGGGGCAGGTGCACCAGGAGCTGATCGGTAAAATCCTCGAGATTGTCGGTCGCGATGACCACATCAGTAGCGCCGCGCTCGCGCGCGGCCTGGGCGGCCGACTCGTCGGCCACGACGGCGATGAACCCGGTAGGGGTGGGCAGACGTCGCCAGAGTTCCCAGACCAGCGGGTCGGCGGTGTCGGCAATCAGCAGGGCCGGGTCGGGCGTGCGGGCCAGTTGATCCTGGGCCTGCACCACATTGGCAGCGATGAGCAGCCGGTAGCCCTGCAGGCGCAAACTGGTGGCAATCGAGGCCCGCAGCCCCTCGTGCGGATAGATCAGCAACGCCGCAGGACGCGGCTGGCCACGCCGCTCCGGCGCGTGGGGCTTCGTCGTCAGACGCCGGTCGAGGACGTAACTGCTGCCGGCGATGCTTTTGGCCGCGCTCTTCACTTCGGCGGCCACCTTGCTGATCTCGTCCACGCTGCGGAATCGCCCGCCCTCGGAGGTTACAATCGAAATCGAAAGGCTCAACAGCCCAAACTGCCGGGGCACCCCGTGACGATCCAGCCCCTGCAAATAGCCGCGCTGCAGATCCTCGGGATCGTAGAGGGCGCGCACCCGCTCGTCGAAGGCGCTGATAATCTGTTGCGCCAGGACCTCGGGAAAGCCGCCGTAGTGGATGATGGCGAAGTCGTCGCCGCCGATGTGACCGAGGAAATCATCGCGCGGAGCGGTGCTGGCGAGCACGCTGGCAAGGGTGTGGATGGCCCGGTCGCCGCGGGCGAAGCCGTAGGCGTCATTGAAGGCCTTGAAATTGTCGAGATCCACATAGATCAGGGCAAACGGCGTCTGCTGGTCAATCTGCCGTTTGATTTCGGCCTGCAGCAGCACGTTGCCCGGCAGCCCGGTGAGGGGATTGCGCACGGGCAGCTTGGCGGCGCGGCGCAGGTGGCTGCGGATGCGCGCCAGCAGCACATCAATATCGTAGGGTTTGACGATGTAGTCATCGGCGCCGCTGTCGAACCCGATCACCACCTCGGCAGACGTGCTGCGGGCCGTCAGAATGATCATCGGCAAGTGCGACGTGCGCGTGTCGTTGCGCAACTGCCGAATGGCCTCAAAGCCGTCCATCAACGGCATGATCAGATCGATCAGCAGCAGATCCGGCGGATGGTCCTGGGCCATACGGATGAGCTGATCACCATCGTTGGCAATCAGCACCTCGTAGCCCGCCTCTTGCAGCGTCTCGCGCAGCAAGAGACACATCGCCGGGTCATCATCAGCCACCAGAATACGAGGTTGCGCTGTCATCGGTCGCTCTGTCAGGGTCTTGGCGTGAGTTTGGGTTGGCAAGTGAAAATAGCCACGAGGACCATCAGACGCCAGACCTGCAACTATGCTACAGGATACCATATAATGTCTACCACTGACCACCGTAATACCGACGCAATACCGAACTGCGATGACATCACACGACATCATAATGGATGTCGTTTCGCCGGGCGACCGTTCCTGGTCACCGTCGGGGGGCGGCGCGGCGGACCAGGCCCGCCGCGCTCCCGCCGGTCCGCCCGCGGCGGGGGCGCGCCCTGGCGCGGACCGACGGGGTCTGCCGCCACGGGCGAAATGGGGGGTGAGAGAAGGTTGCGCCTCCCCGCGCCTCGTCATCGGCGCATCACCTGTGCGCCCTGCGCCCGATGACCTGCCGTCCGTCGTCGCGCCACGAACGCCGTGGTAATGAGTCTAAACGACGCCGGGAGGGCAATTTGTATGACGATATTGCTGAGACGAAGAAGGAATCCTCCAGGTCACTTCGACCCTCTAGCTCGTGCTATAATTAATCGACAAAAGAGTTACGCGGTGGCCTTCTAGCAGGGAGAGATTGAGGACCGCAGGCCCTTCGCGAACCAATCGTTCGCCGCCCGCGGCAGGAGCGCTATGGACCTCGCGCCAGACCGTCTGGCTACCGGCGGGGGGTATGCGAAGGTTGCGCGTCCCCCCATCTTCACTGCGCGTGTCTTCTAATGAAAGTGTCGCGCCAGATCATCACCTCGCATTTCGGCAATCTCCATAGGCCCGCGCGATACCGAGAAAGGTTCCTGGCTGTCCGATGACCACCTTCGAGGCCCTTGGGTTGAGTGAAACGCTGCTGGCCGCGCTGCGCGAGCTTGGCTACGATGAGCCGACGCCGATCCAGGCGCAGGCCATTCCTGCGATGCTTTCAGGTCGCGATGTTATCGCACAGGCGCAAACCGGCACGGGCAAAACCGCCGCCTTTGCCCTGCCCATTATCGAGCGACTCCAGCCCACCCGAGCGCCCCAGGCCCTGGTGCTGGCGCCCACCCGCGAACTGGCCATGCAGGTGGCCGAGGCGGTGTTCCGCTACGGCAAGAGCCGCGAGGCCCGCGTGCTACCCGTCTACGGTGGGCAGCCCATCGAGCGGCAGTTGCGCGCGCTGGAGCGCGGTGTGCAGGTGGTGGTGGGCACCCCCGGTCGCATCATGGACCATATGCGCCGCGGGACGCTGGCCCTCGATGCCATTCGCACGGTTGTGCTCGATGAGGCCGACGAAATGCTCGATATGGGCTTCGCCGAGGATATCGAGTATATCTTGCAGTACACGCCCCCCGAACGGCAGACCGCCCTCTTCTCGGCCACACTGCCCGAGGCCGTCCAGAGCCTGGCCCAACGCTATACCCGCGACCCGCTGCGCATCAGTGTGGTCAGCGAGACCCTGAGCGCCCCGCGGATCAAACAGGTGTACTACGATGTCCTGCCGCGTGAGAAGCTCGACGCCCTCTGCCGCGTGCTCGACGTCGAGACTCCCGCCTCGGCGATTATCTTTTGCCGCACCCGCGCCGAGGCCGATCAGCTCGGTGAGAGCCTTCAGGGTCGCGGCTACCTGGCCGAGGTTCTCCACGGCGACCTGAGCCAGGCGATGCGCGACCGGGTCATGAAGCGCTTCCGCGAGGGACAGATCGAATTGCTGGTAGCCACTGACGTAGCTGCCCGCGGGCTGGACATCCCCGACGTGAGCCATGTGGTCAACTATGATGTGCCGGGCGATCCCGAGAGCTACGTCCATCGCATCGGTCGCACCGGGCGCGCCGGGCGCGCCGGGATGGCCATTACGCTGATCACCCCCCGCGAGCGCCGCCAGCTCCAGCTTATCGAACGGGCCACCCGCACCCGCATCCAGCCGTCGAAATTGCCTACCCTGGCCGACGTGGCCGCGCGGCGGCGCGAGGCCTTCCGCGATGCCCTGCGTGAGGTGCTCGCGAACGAGAACCTCGATCCCTACGTGCTGATGGTCGAGGAGATGACCGCAGAGCACGATGTCACCGAACTGGCCGCCGCCGCCTTCAAACTGCTGCTCAACGAAGTCGAACAAGAGGATGCGCTGGTGAGCGTCGAGGGTGACAGCGCCGGCACCGAGGCCGGGATGACCCGCCTCTTCCTCGATGTTGGTCGCTTCGACCGCATCCGCCCCGCCGACATTGTCGGCGCGATTGCCAATGAGGTGGGCCTCTCGGGGAAACAGATCGGCGCGATTGACATCTACGATCGCTTCGCCTTCGTGGAGGTGCCCTCGGATCAGGCTCAGCGCGTGCTGCACGGCCTCGCCGGGGTAACGCTGCGCGGCCGGCGGGTCCGGGTGTCGCTGGCCAAGCCCAAACGCTGACGCCCCCACCGCGCTCGCCACTACCAGGGGCGCGGGGCAACCGGTCGCATCCTTATCGGAACGAGCATCTATGAATGATGGTCAGCCGGCGGGCGCGAATACCCCGCCGTTGTACATTGTGTCGGGAGGCGCGGGAGGGGTGGGGGCAGAGGTTGCACGCCTGGTGCTGACCCAGTTCGAGGGCGTTGATGTACCCTTGATCGTCGTGCCGAACGTGCACGACCCGGCTCAACTCACCCAGGTGGTGGCCCAGGCCGAAGCCACCAATGGGACCATCCTGCATACCCTCATGGAGCCGGAACTGCGGCGTGACCTGGTGCGCAAGGCCCGCGAGCGCCACGTCTACGAGATCGACCTGGTCGGGAGCGTGCTCTCGCGCCTGGCGACCGTGCTCGGTCGCGAGCCGGTAGGCAAGGCCGGCCTCTACCAGCGGCGTCGCTCCGCCTACTTCGAACGCCTGGAGGCTATCGAGTATGCCATGCAACACGACGATGGCGCGCGCCTCGGCGATCTGAAAGATGCCGAAATGGTCCTCGTCGGAATCTCGCGGGTGGGCAAGACCCCCCTGAGCATGTACCTGGCCGTGCTGGGCTGGAAGGTGGCCAATGTCCCCCTGGTGAAGGAAGTTGCCCTGCCCCAGGCCCTGCTCGAAGTGGATCGCCGCCGGGTCATCGGTCTGATCGTCGACGCCGAACAGATCGCCGCCCGGCGCCGCTGGCGCCAGCGTCGCTTCGGCGCCTCGCTGGGACAGACGTATATTGACCTGCAGGGGGCCGAAGAAGAGGTCGAGTGGGCCCGACGCCTCTTCCGCACCCACGGCTGGGCCACGGTCAATCTCACCAATAAGTCGATCGAAGAAGGCGCCGACGAGATTATCGCCCTCGTCACACGCTGGTTCAAGCACGACGGCGCCAGCGCCACCCCGATCTGAGCCTGGCCACGTCAACGTCGCGCGCCGCGGGCCGGGGAAACCCGGTTTCCCCCTACCCCCGCCCACGGGAGGGTGTGGGAGAGCACAACCCTCACGCAGGGGTAGAGGGAAACCCGGTTTCCCCATTCCCCCAACCGGTGGGAGGGTTTGGGAGGGCGTCGCCCTCACGTAGGGGGATGGGGGAAACCGGGTTGCCCCACGCCCCCGCCCCGCAGGGGAATGGGGAAACCCGGTTTCCCCACGCCCCCGCCCCGCAGGGGAATGGGGAAACCGGGTTTCTCCATTCCCCCACCCGGTGGGTGGGTGTGGGCGGGCGCAGCCCTCGGAGAGGGGGGTGGGGGAACCGGGTTCCCCCATCCCCCCGCCCGCTTTAGGGGCGGACAGAACAGGTGTGTCATGATGATGATGTTACGCGACCTGCCGCAGGTGCTCGCGCTTGCCCACCCGCCCGGTGATGAACACCGGGTCGGCCGCGGGCTGGGCGGCGTGCCAGCACTCTGT
>DAOTYR010000647.1:0-3456 GCA_034434655.1 Chloroflexaceae bacterium | reverse complement strand
CCCCTCCCCAGCCCTTCCCCACTGGGGGAGGGAGTCCGGCTCCTCCCCCCAGCGGGGGGAGGTTGGGAGGGGGGCTGGGGCGCCGCATGCGCTGAGGTGGAAGGGATTGGCTCTCGTAGCCTATGTTCACATCAGCCATCCATGCGGCTTCGCCGCACAACGCCGCAATGAACATACGGTTGTTCCTGGGAGGGCTGCGCCCTCCCAGACCCTCCCGCGGGTGGGGGAATGGGGAAACCCGGTTTCCCCATTCCCCTGCGGGGCGGGGGCGTGGGGAAACCCGGTTTCCCCATTCCCCTGCCCCAGCAGCTTATTTTCACGTTAGGACCCCGCGGGCGGTACGCCCGCGCTCCCAGGTTAACCCAACAGTTATTCGCGCCAGCAATATGTTTCGCCCCAGCAACGGGATCACATCCCCGGCGGCACCACATCGTGAACAAAGGCGTGCTGGTCGGCGCCGCAGCGCGGGCAGCCTGCCGGCGGCTCGAGGCCGCGCACGATCTCGCCACAGACGCCGCAGACCCAGCGCATCGCGATCTGCCGCACCAGGTCCGAACGGCTGACGATTCCGACGACCCTGCCGTTTTCAACCACCGGGACGCGCCGGATACGCTGATTGGTCAGCAGGTGCTGCACCTGTTCGATCTCGGTATCAGGGCTGACGGTGATGACGCTGCGGCTCATAATCTCGCTCACCAGGCGCCCGGCGCGGGCGATCAGGTCATGCTCGGTTACCAGACCGACGAGCATACCCTCGGCGTTGACCACCGGCAGGCCGCTGATGCGGTTGCGGGCCAGCAGCCGGGCGGCGTCTTCGACCGTCGCGTCGCTGAGGATGCTGATGACCTGGCGGGTCATGATTTCATGCGCTTTCATCAGGATGGCTCCCCTTCGCTGGCCATATTGGAAAGATAACAAGACGTCCGGGCAACCCCCGTTCCGACCGCGGCGGCAGACATACGTGTTCACCTTGCTCCTGGGAGCGAGGGCAGTTTGCCCGCCGATCCGCGACGAGGGCGGAACGTCCTCGCTCCCAGGCTCGTGGAGGACTCCAGGTGTGAACAGGTACGGGCAGCCCCCTGCTGACTGCGCCAGGGCGCGCCCCCGCTGCGGGCGGACGAACGGGGTCGCGGCGGGCTACGCCCTCCCGGACCCTCACGTTTACGATCGTGCCATTCAGTGTACGTTATACAATCTTATGCCTCCGGGCACAAGGGCGGAAGTGCGGCAATGCGGCGAACATCCTGCCGGGGGGCGCCCGGCACCCTCCTGCGGGCGGGTGGATGGGGAAACCCGGTTTCCCCATCCCCCTGCTTGAGGGCTGTGCTCTCCCAAACCCTCCTGCGGGCGGGGGGATGGGGGAACCTGGTTCCCCCATATTCACGTTAGCCCTCCCCCGCTGGGAGCGAGCGCGCGGCTCCCCCCCCAGCGGGGGGAGGGTTGGGAGGGGGGCTGAAGCGCCGCATGCGCTTATTTGTTTGAAAGGTATTGGCGTTACCGCCCGGTGCCGCGCACGTAGATGTTGGGCCAGGGTTTGAATTCGGTGGGGAAGCGATCGCGGGCCAGCACCTGCCCATTGGCGGTGACGGTGCGTTCAATCACGACCTTGATGCCCCCGCGGGCGATATCGGTGCGCCGCAGGTATCCGCGCGGTTTTGAGGGGTCGTTGACGTACACCGGGGTTGTTGGGGCGGGAGTCTGTTCGAGCACGCGGTAGGTGTAGGTCACCTCGCGCCCGGTTGGGGGGCCGTACAGCGCCACGCTCAGGCGCTGCCGCGCCAGGTCAACATAGCTCTCCATGAGCAGCCAGCCGCCGGTATCGTTAACGAAACGCACATCGTTGTAGGGCGTGAAGATGGCGGCGTCGAGGCCGGGCGGCTCGCCGAGTTCCTCGTACCAGCCGATGCGAAAGGCGTGCTCGTGGCGCTCCGTAATCGGCAACCCGCTAAAGAACGCCGCCCGGAAGACCGTCGTGGAGACCTGGCACAGCCCGCCGCCCCACTCTTTCTGGGTCCGGTTCTCGACAATGGCCAGACCTTCGACGAAGCCGTTGGCGGCATTCACCGGGCCAAGTTGCTGATTGAACGAAAAGGTGGCGCCCGGGGGAATGAGCACGCCGTTCATCCGGCGCGCCCCGGCCCGGATGTTGGTGATGCGATACTGCTCCGAGCGGGCGAAGGAACTCACCCCCAACCCCAGGCGTTCGGTGATGCCCAGGCTGGCGAGGTTGCGCTCGGTCACCGGGGGCGGGATCGGCTCCATAGGCAGCTTGATCTGCCGCGGCCCGCCGTTGAGCGCGAGGTTCACGGCGGCGATGGCCTCATCAGCGTCGAGGCCCACGCCCGGGTTGCCCGGCGTGACGATCCGCACATCGCCGTTGTTCCAGGCCACCGTGGGCAGGCTGCCTTCCTGGCGCAGCGCCGCGGCCATGGGGAGCAGCGCGGCGCGGATGCGGCTCTGATCCACGCTCACCGCATAGGTCGGCTCACCATCGGCGCCGCTCACCCGGCGCACGCTGACCCACCCGGCCAGGCGCTCGGGGGGCAGCGACCAGCGGCAACCCGCCGCGCAGGAGCCGCCGGCGCCCTCCAGCACCAGCGGGCCATTGAGCATGAGTCGCAGGCTATCGGCCACCGGGGCCACTTCGGCGTCACGCAGACGCGGCGCGAGCGCGCGGGTGCGCACCGCCACCGTGGCGCGCTCAAGCCCCTGCGCGGCGGCGGTCATGTCCCGCAGTGTCTCGTCAATCAGCACCTGCAGCCCCCACTGCTCGGGGGTCACCACCACCCGGGCGCCTTCGAGGGCCACCGCGGCGTCCTGCGGGGGAGTTTCCAGCTCGGCGGCAATGCGCGCCAGGTACCGCTGCATGGCCCGCTGGTCCACCTCCAGGCGCAAGGGCAGGTCCACCCCCTGTTCCCAGATAGCCAGGGCGGTTCGCAGGTTCCGCGCGCGACTATCGTTCCGGGCATAGGCGAAGGCTTCGCGCAGGGCGTCGTCAATCTCCAGGCGCAGGCCGAGTTCTTCGGCCCCGGGGCGCCAGACGCGCTCGCCGTAGGTCAGCACGACCGGGTTGTACAGGAACGCGCCATAGTGGCGCTCAACGGCGTCACGGGCGCCATCAATGGTCATCCCGCCCAGGGGCACGCCGCGCACGCTGATGTTGGGGTAGATGCGCCGCGCCATCTCGCGCTCGGCGAGCAGCAGGCCGATGACGCCCGCCAGCGCGCCCAGGGCGATCAGGGCGAGCAGCACTGCGAGCCACTCGACGCTGCGGCTACGCCGGCGCCGCCTGAGCCGGTGCCGTGGGGCGCGAACCTCTTCCAGCGCCGGATCGGGCGCGGGGGTTGACACGATTGATTTGCGCATAGCCTGCCGGGAACCTGTACGGACGCAGCGGAGCCGTCTGGAGTGTACACCGCGGTTGTGGGGAATGTCAAGCGTTTTGGGCGTGGGGGG
>DAOTYR010000646.1:0-3313 GCA_034434655.1 Chloroflexaceae bacterium | reverse complement strand
ACCCGGAGGACCTTGATGCGGCGAGCGCCGGCAATCTTCGCGTGGTTGCTTCTCGCCTCCCTGCTGGTGGCGTGCGCAACCGCCACCCCGGCGCCAACGCCCACCCATAGCGGCGAGGGGAAAACCGTGCAAGTGATCGTGATCGCCCAGGATAGCCTGGCCGCGGCCCTGAAGGGTCAGAGCGCACCTACCGCGGCGTCGCGCATGGTGCTGGAGGCGGCCCCCAATCTGCGCCCGCTCGACCCCGGAGCGTCTGACCCGATCCTGGCTCGCACGTTTGTGGTTGACATCGCCGCCGACGCGGCTGCCGCGCTGGTGGACCGTCTGCAGCAGACACCGGGCGTCGAGTCGGCTTATCTGAAGCCCTCTGACGCCTTGCCGTGATCCTTACGAGGCAGCCTGGTCGCCGCGGGTAGGGAAGGACAGATGCGGGGGTATGGGGAAACCGGGTTTCCCCATACCCCTGCCCGCGGGAGGGTCCGGGAGAGCGTAACCCTCACATCCCATGACCATTCAAGGAGGAACCCATGGAACTGGAGCGTGAGTTAATCGTCATCACGCGAACCGAGGAGGGCGCTCCCGTCCTTGGCGCCGCGGCGGTTGATCTGTCCCGGATCGTGTCGGAGGCCGGCGGCGCGATGCACCGGCTCTTCAGCGCCGCCCCCGAGGCGCCCGCTGCTGAGCCCCTCGGCGCGGGGGCGGAGGCGGGCGCCCTGCCTGCCGAGGTCACGTTCTATCGCGTTGATGCGCCGGATGAGCGTCTTGAGGATCTGGCCCGGCGGCTACAGGAACTGCCCACCGTGGAAGCCGCCTACGTAAAGCCCCCCGCCAGCCCTGCCGTGCTGACCGAGGTGGAATTGCCACGGAGCGAGCCCGGGATCAACGATATGGCGCCGCGGCCCGAAGAGCCGGCTGCCACGCCAGACTTCACCGGCCGCCAGGGCTATCTCAACGCCGCCCCCGAAGGCATTGACGCGCGCTTTGCCTGGACGCGGCCCGGCGGCAGCGGCGCTGGCGTGCGCATCATTGATATCGAAGGCGCCTGGCGGTTCACCCACGAGGACCTGGTCCAGAATCAGGGCGGCATGGTCTTCGGCACGGCTTCGGGCGACCTCGCCTGGCGCAACCATGGCACCGCGGTCATCGGCGAGTTCGGCGGCGACCGCAATACTTTCGGCATCACCGGTATCTGCCCCGACGCCAATGTGCGCGCCATTTCGATCTTCGGCGGCGTCGGCAGCGCCGGGGCGATCCGCCAGGCCGCCGATCTGCTCAACCCCGGCGACGTGATCCTGATCGAGTTGCACCGCCCCGGCCCGCGCCATAACTTCGCCCCACGTCTTGACCAGGCCGGCTACGTCGCCATCGAGTGGTGGCCCGATGACTACCAGGCTATTCGCTACGCGGTCAACAAGGGCGTCATCGTCGTCGAGGCCGCGGGGAACGGCCAGGAGAACCTCGATGACGCGATCTACAATACCAACCCATCCGCCCCCTTCGGCCCCTTCCCCTCCTGGTGGCGCAACCCCTACCGCCGCGCGCCCCTCGACTCGGGCGCGATCGTGGTCGGGGCCGGCGCGCCACCCCCCGGCACCCACGGGCGCAATCACGGCCCCGACCGCTCGCGCCTGGGCTTCTCCAACTACGGCGCCCTGGTTGACGCTCAGGGCTGGGGGCGCGAGGTGACCACCACGGGTTACGGCGATCTGCAGGGCGGCTCGAACGAAGATCTCTGGTACACCGACACCTTCAGCGGCACATCCAGCGCCTCGCCGATCGTCGTCGGCGCCATTGCCGGGGTGCAAGGGGTGCTCCGCGCCGCGGGCCGCATTCCGATGAGCCCCGCCCGCGCGCGCGAGGTGCTGCGCGCCACCGGTTCACCCCAGCAGGACGCTCCGGGCCGCCCCGCCACTCAGCGGATCGGCAACCGGCCCAATATGCGCCAGATGATCGACTATGTGCTGCCAACCCGCACCTGGATCGGTGTGCAGTTCACCGGCGTCGTGCCGGCCAATCAGACCAGCCGCTGGTTCACCCATAGCTGGCCGGCCCACTGGCACGTGATCTGGACGGTCGTGCCCACCAGCGTCACCCCTGGCGGCCCGCAGATCCGCTGGCGCGTGCAGGTTGAGCGCGCTTCCGACCAACACATTACCTACTGGATCGAGATTACCAACCTGACGAACGTGCCGGTCAACATCGAGGCGCGCTACGCGGTCCTTGGCTGGTAAGCCATGGTTTGCACCTTGCGTTGCCGTCCATGAGGGTCGCGGGGAGACTCTGCCTCCTCACCCGCGGTGGGGAACAGGTGAACACGGGGAGGCCGCGCCTCCCCGTCCCCCTCCACCGCATGCGTTCTGCACCTGAGGGGAAGGTCTGGGCGCTGCCCTCCCCAAACCCTCCCGCTGGCGGGGGCGTGGGGAAACCCGGTTTCCCCATAAACCTCCTCCGAGGGACGATGTTCACATTAGTATCTACGGAGGCAACTATGCGTATCGGGGTTCAATTTACCGGGAGCGTGCCGGCCAATCAGACCCGGCGCTGGTTCACCCATAGCTGGCCGGCCAACTGGCACGTCGTCTGGAACGTTGTCTCTACGTCGCCGCAACCCGGCGGCCCCCAGATCGACTGGGACGTAGAGGTCGAGCGCGCCTCACCGACACATATCACCTACTGGATCAGTATCCGCAACGTCAGCGCCAATCCGGTCAATATCGAGGCGCGCTACGCGATCATGAACTAACGTGAACATGGGGGAACCAGGTTCCCCCATCCCCCCACCCGGCAGGGGAATGGGGAAACCCGGTTTCCCCATTCCCCCGCCCGCGGGAGGGTGTGGGAGGGCTTCGCCCTCCCAAGAAGAATCTTATGTTCATTGCGGCGTTGTGCGGCGCGAGCCGCATGGACGGCTGAGGTGAAAACCGTTCGCAGGGTTCAGCCCTCCTTCCAGCCTCCCCCCGCTGGGGGGAGGCGCCGAACTCCCTCCCCCAGCGGAGGAGGGCTGGGGATGGGTTACCCCACGTGTGAACAGCTACCCAGAGGGAGGGTTTAGGAGGGCAAAGCCCTCACGCAGGGAGATGGGGAAACCGGGTTTCCCCATCCCCTCACCCCACGGGAGAGTTTGGGAGGGCGTAGCCCTCCCAGGAAAAAAACTCTTTGCATCCCCCTGGTGTGCAGCGCAGCTTCATTGGAAACCTGCCATGGACGAACCCTTCGTCTTGATCGTCGGCGCTGCCGACACCGGGCGCGCCCCGATCAGCGTGGCGCTGTTGCGCCGTCTCGCCGAACAGCGCGGCCTGAACTGGCGCATCGA
>DAOTYR010000645.1:0-1906 GCA_034434655.1 Chloroflexaceae bacterium | reverse complement strand
CCGGGGACCCGGGGGTTGGTGGGGGTGGGGCCGGGCCCCCCCACACCTCCCCGCCAGACGGTCAAGCGCAAGCGGATGAATTTCTCAGTAACCATCACAATAGGGGTAGAGGGAGAAACCCGGTTTCTCCCTCTACCCCCACACCAGCTCAGGCAGCAGTGCCCGCCGGCCTATCGCGCGGCCACGCGCTCGGCCTCGACCGGCGCGCCCTGCTCGACCGGCACGCCCCGGCCCAGGTCGGGCCGCAGGGCCAGCGCCAGCACCCCGGCGGCCCCCATCACCACCAGCAGACCCGACAGGTACGGCGCCACCGGCCCGAAGGCATCGAACACGGCGCCGGCGAACAACGGCCCAATCACCATCATCAGGCTGTTGAGCGATTGCACACCTCCCAGGGCCGACCCCTGGGCCTGTGGCGAGACGCGCCGCGAGATCAGGCTGGTCAGGCTGGGTGTGGCCATGCCGCTGCCAATGGCAAGGACCGCGGTGGCCGGGTAGAGCATCCAGCCGGCGGGGACGAAGGCGATCATCCCGAAGGCCAGAGCCATGAGCGTCAGACCGCTAACCGCCAGGCGCGCCTCGCCGAGCCGCGGCACGAGTTTGCGGATCAGGAAGCCCTGCATAACAATCGCCACCAGACCGATAAAGGCGAAGACGAAGGCGATATCAGTGGGGCCGAAGCCGAAGCGCGTGTTGGCAAAGACGGCGAAATTGCTCTGTAGCCCGGCGAAGGCGAAATTGAGCAGCACCACCCCCAGCAAGAGGGGACGGATGACTTCCAGGCCGATCACCGCCCGCAGGCGCTTGAACGGGTTGATGCTCTGCGCCTGCTGCGCGCGCCGCTCGACCGGCAGCGACTCAGGCAGCCGGAAGTAGCCGAAGACCACGCTGGCAAACACCAGGGCCGCGGCGACGAAGGCGGGGGCGCTCAGGCTGATCAGGCTGAGCAAGCCGCCCATGGCCGGACCGAGCATGAAGCCCAGCCCGAAGGCCGCGCCGATCAGACCCATGCCGCGGGCGCGCTCCTGGGGGGGCGTGACATCGGCGATGTAGGCCTGCGCGGCGCTGATGCTCCCGCCAGTAATCCCGGCGATGATCCGCGAGACGAAGAGCACGGCCAGCACGGCCTCGGCGCCAAAGCCCCGCAGGTTGTCGGCGAAGCCGAAGAGCACATACGAAAACGCCGCGCCGAGCAGGCTCAGCAAAAGCACCGGACGGCGCCCGAAGCGGTCCGACAGACCACCCAGGATCGGCGCGAAGAGGAACTGGAACAACGAATAGGAGGCCGTCAGCGCGCCGACGATCAGCGCGTGGTTCGCCGCCAGCCAGGGCGTGCCCGTCTCCTCGATCAACTTAACATAAAAGGGAAGCAGGGGCAGGACAATGCCCACGCCCAGCAGATCGATGAAGACGGTCAGAAAAATAAACACCAGCGATGCGCGATTGGATTTCAAGGTCATCTCTCCCGGTACTTTGCCCCTAGGAATGTTTCCCTGTGAAGCATACCACGATGAACTGACTTTGTCAACCCTTTGCACAGATTCTTTTCGGCCATCCATGCGGCTGCGCCGCGCACCACCGGATGAAATAAGAGGTTGTTCTTGGAAGGGCTGCGCCCTCCCACACCCTCCCGGGGACGGGGATATGGGGAAACCTGGTTTCCCCATCCCCCTGCGCGCGGGCTGCGCCCTCCCACACCCTCCCACCGGGTGGGAGGATGGGGAACCCCGGTTGCCCCATTCCCCTGCGCGCGGGCTGCGTCCTCACCTTCCCGCGGGCGGGGGCGTGGGGAAACCGGGGTTCCCTGGCGATGAACATGATCGCGCGGGCGTCCCGCCCGCATCGCGTCTCCGCGGGCACGGTGACCGCCCCGTCCCCGACCCTCCCCCGCTGGGGGCGGGCACCC
>DAOTYR010000644.1:0-2021 GCA_034434655.1 Chloroflexaceae bacterium | reverse complement strand
ATCCCTCTGTTTGAGGGCTTCGCCCTCCCAGACCCTCCCGCGGGCGGGGGTATGGGGGAACCTGGTTCCCCCATGTTCACGTTAGCCGTCCATGCGGCTCCGCCGCACAACGCCCGATGAACATCGCCTGGGAGCGCGGGCGGCCCGCCCTCGTCGCGTCTCCGCGGGCACGGTGACGGCCCCCCTCCCCAGCCCTCCCCCCGCTGGGGGGAGGGAGTCCGGCTCCTCCCCCCAGCGGGGGGAGGTTGGGAGGGGGGCTGCGGCGCCACATGGGGATTGGCTCTCGCAGCCTATTTTCACGTTAGCCAGAGCGCCAGGACCGCTCCCAGGGAGGCTGCGACCACGAGCGCGCCTGCGAGCAGGGGCCATAGCTGCGCCGGAAGTTCGGGCGAACCAGCGCTCGCCCGGAGCGCCCGGACGCCCATTGCCACCACCCCCGCCAGGAGCGCCGCCAGCGCGACGAGAACGATGATCTGCAGGGCCGGGTTGGGCGCGAACCAGACGGCAACGGCCAGCGCAATGCTGATGAGCATAGCCAGGTAGCCCATCCATGCTCCCGTAGCGCCCGCATCGGGCGCGGTGAGGGGCATGGATCGGGTTGGGGTCGTCTGACCGGGTTTACGATATTTGAGAGCCATAGGAGTTTCCTTTACACTGGACCGTCACGGGCTCCTCTCGATTATACATCCCGGAGCGACTGTCCGGCAGGGGGTTGGGATTGAAGTCTCGTTACGCGGCGTTCTCATCTCGTATCTCTTGGATGGGGAGCCAGCCGGGGCGCCCCCCGCCGGCCCGTCGCGCGCCATTGGTGTGCGGCGGTGACCAGGGCTGGCGCAATGTTTGCCTCCGGCGGTGGCTTTAGGGCCACAATACTTTTAAGGTGACTGCCCCCTCCCCAGCCCTCCCCCGCTGGGGGAGGGCGTCCGGCTCCTCCCCCCAGCGGGGGGAGGTTGGGAGGGGGGCTGCGGCACCGTATGCGCTTAAAGTATTGGCTTTGGGGCGGCCTGCCCCGTCGCATCGGCCCTGGCGGCGTGGCCGTATGGGAGGCGCGTCAGGCGCGCCTGTGATACTATACGCCTATGCCCCCACCCGTGAGTGGAAGCACAACGAGAGGAGACCATGAGCACCAACGGAAACGTCAGCACGAACGGCCGCTCCCCCGCCCCGGTGGCCCGCAACGTTCTGGGAGGGCAACTGGCCGTCTGCAGCGCCGATCCCCTGACCGGCTTCTACCGGACCGGCTGCTGCGACACCGGTCCAGACGATGTGGGCGTCCACGTGGTCTGCGCCCAGGTCACCGCGGAGTTTCTGGCCTTCAGCCGTTCGCGGGGCAACGATCTGATCACCCCGCGGCCCGAGTATGGCTTTCCTGGATTGCGCCCGGGCGACCGCTGGTGCCTGTGCGCGACACGCTGGCGGGAGGCCCTGGAGGCCGGCGTTGCGCCGCCGGTGATCCTCGCCGCCACCCACGAGGCGGCCCTCGACATCGTGCGGCGCGAGGATCTGCTGCGCCATGCGCTCGATGTAGCCGGCATGTGATCGATCCGGCAGAGTCCGGGAGGGCTGCGCCAGGTGCTGCTTGGGAGGGCGCAGCCCTCCCGAACCCGCCCGCCGGCGGGGGTGTGGGGAAACCCGGTTTCCCCACACCCCGCTCCAGGGGACGCTGGTCCTGGTTTCGCCCGGGCGCCCGCGGCGGGCGGCCCCGCTCAACGGTAACGCGGGTGTGAACCTTGCCTCGAACGCCCTCGCACCGGCAGGAACTGATATGAGCCGTGCCCTGCTTGTCGCTCTGTGCGTCTGGATGGCCAGCGTCGCGTGGTTGCTGACCCGTCCCGCGGCCAGTCTGGAGACGACCAGCGGCCTCTACGCTCCGGAGCAGGTGGAGGGGCGCGCCTACCGCTGGAGCGGCGACCGGGTTGTGATCCCTATCGCCCGCCACAGTGGGCCAGTTGAGGTGCGCCTGCGGCTCGCCGCGGCTCGCTGGGCGGGCCGTTCCACGCCGTACCTCTCGTTGCGCGACG
>DAOTYR010000643.1:0-2644 GCA_034434655.1 Chloroflexaceae bacterium | reverse complement strand
ATCAGCAATGCCAGCCCTGCCACGCAAGCCCGAAGTGATGAGTCCGGCCGGGCACTGGCCGCAACTGCACGCGGCGATTGAGGCCGGCGCCGACGCGGTCTACTTTGGTCTCAAGCACTTTTCGGCCCGCGCCAAGGTGGGCTTCACCCTCGCCGAGTTGCCCGAGGCGCTGCGCACCCTGCGCGGCCGTGGCGTGAAGGGCTACGTCACTTTCAACACGCTGGCCTTCGACCACGAACTGGCCGAGGCGGCCCGCGTGGCCGCGGCGATTGCCGAGGCTGGCGCCGATGCCGTCATCGTGCAGGATCTCGGCCTGGCGCGGCTGGTGCGCGCCATTGCCCCCGAGATGGAGGTGCACGGCTCGACCCAGATGTCGATCACCAGCGCCGAGGGGGTAGAACTGGCCCGCGAGTTGGGGGTGAGCCGGGTCGTGCTGGCCCGCGAACTGTCGCTCGACGAGATCCGCGCCATTGTCGCCGCGACCGATGTGGAGGTGGAGATCTTCGTCCACGGGGCGTTGTGCGTTTCGTACTCGGGCCAGTGTTTCTCCTCGGAGGCCTGGGGCGGGCGCAGCGCCAATCGCGGCCAGTGCGCCCAGGCTTGCCGGCTCCCTTATGAGCTGATCGTTGATGGCGCCCCCCGCCCCCTGGGTGACGCGCGCTACCTGCTCTCGCCCGGCGATCTCTCCGCGCTGCGCCTGATGCCCGAGATCGTCCGTCTGGGCGTCGCGGCGCTGAAGATCGAGGGCCGTTACAAGGACGAGAACTACGTAGCCCTCGCCACCAGCGCCTACCGCAAGGCGGTTGACGAGGCCTGGGCCGGATTGCCGCTGAGTCTCACCCCCGCCGAGGAATTGCGGCTGGAGCAGGTCTACTCGCGGGGATCGGGGCCGTTCTTCCTCGGCGGCACCAATCACCAGGCGGTTGTGCGCGGGCGCGCGCCGCGCCATCGGGGCGTGCTGGTGGGCCGGGTGGCGCGGGTGCTGGCCGATCGGGTGCTGATCGTCCCCGAGCAGGCCACGGCGATCGCCCCGCTGAAGCCCGGCGACGGCGTGGTGTTCGATGCTGCCCACCGGCGCAGCCCCGAAGAGCCGGAGGAGGGCGGGCGGATCTACCACGTGCGCCCGGCCCGCGACGGGTTGCTGGAGGTCGAGTTTGGCAACCAGGCGGTGAACTATCGCCGGGTGCGGGCGGGCGACCTGCTCTGGCGCACCGACGACCCCGAAGTGGAACGGGCCGCGCGGCGCTTCACCCGGCCCGCCGCGCCGGCGCGCCGGCAACCTGTGGCGGCGCGGGTCGTTGCCCGGGCCGGGGCGCCCCTGGAGGTGGCGTGGCGGCTGGTGGAGCATCCCGAGCTGGCCGTCACCGTGCGTTCCGCCGAACCACTGGCGACCGCGCGCCGCCACGCTCTGACGGTGGAGGACCTGCGCGCGCAGCTTGGCCGGCTGGGAACCACCCCCTACACCCTGGCCGAACTCGAGGCCGAGATCGCTGGCGCGCCGTTCGTCCCCGATTCGCTGCTCAACACCCTGCGCCGCGAGGCGGTCGAGCAACTGGCGGCCTTGCAGGGCCGGCCCCGCTCCGGGCCGGTGGCCAGGCCGCAGGCGGCGCTGGAAGCCCTGCTGGCGCCGGGCCGGGTGGCGCCGGCCCCGGAAGATGCGTCGCCACGCCTCCATCTCCTGGTGCGGACCCCCGAGCAGCTCGAGGCGGCCCTGGCCCTGCGCCCCGCGCCCGATAGCATCACCCTCGACTACCTGGATCTGTACGGGCTGCGCCCGGCGATCGAGCGGGTGCAGGCGGCGGGCATCCCCACCCGGGTGGCCAGCCCGCGGGTGCTCAAGCCCGGCGAGGAACGTATCACGCGCTTCTTGCGCAAACTCGGCTGCGGCATCCTGGTGCGCTCGACGGGTCTGCTGCAGGCCCTGCGCCACGGCGAGGCCCCGCCGCTCACCGGCGATTTCAGCCTGAACGCGGCCAATCTGCTCAGCGCCGCCACGCTGCTCGGCCTGGGGCTGGAGCGCCTCACGCCCACCCACGACCTGAACGCGGCCCAGGTCGCCGACCTGGCCCGGGCGCTGGGGCCGGGTCGGACCGAAGTGGTGGCCTACCACCACCTTCCGGTGTTCCACACCGAGCACTGCGTCTTTTGCCGCTTCCTTTCCACCGGCACGAGCTACCAAGACTGCGGGCGCCCCTGCGAGCGCCATCAGGTGACCCTGCGCGACCAGCGCGGGCGCGAGCATGCGGTGCTGGCCGATGTGGGCTGCCGCAATACCGTCTTCGGGGCCGAGGCCCAGACGGCCAGCCGCCATCTGGGGGCCTGGCGCGCGGCGGGCATCGTCCACTACCGCCTGGAGTTCGTCCATGAGCGCGGCGCGCAGGTGGCGGCCGTGACGACGGCCTTCCGTGAAGCGTTAGAAGGGGTCATTGGCGAGCGGGAGCTGGAGCGCCGTCTGGTCCAGATTGCGCCTCAAGGCGTCACCGAGGGGAGTCTGTTCGTGCCCGCCGGCCACGCGCTGATCCCGTTGCTAACGTGAACATGGGGGAACCAGGTTCCCCCATGCCCCCGCCCGCAGGAGGGTTTGGGAGGGCGGCGCCCTCCCGGGAAGAATCTTTTTTCATCCCGTCGGTGTGCGGCGCAGCCG
>DAOTYR010000642.1:0-3617 GCA_034434655.1 Chloroflexaceae bacterium | reverse complement strand
GTGTATGCTACGATGCCTGGTAATGTCGGGAAGGTTGTTCCTGGGAGGGCGTAGCCCGCCCAAACCCTCCCGCGGGTGGGGGAATGGGGAAACCGGGTTTCCCCATTCCCCTGCGGGGCGGGCGTGGGGAAACCCGGTTTCCCCATTCCCCTGCTCCAGCAGCCTATGTTCACCTCAGCCGTCCATGCGGCTCGCGCCGCACACCGACGGGATGAAAATAATTCTTGGGAGGGCGTAGCCCTCCCAAACCCTCCCACCGGGTGGGGGTATGGGGAAACCCGGTTTCCCCATACCCCTGCGGGGCGGGCGTGGGGAAACCCGGTTTCCCCACACCCCTCGCCGAAGGCGTATGTTCACGTTAGCCACCGGGCGGCGCGACGCCCGGTCACAGCGGGGAAATGGGGGAACCGGGTTCCCCCATTTCATGGTAGCAGCCAGGGAGCCAGGCATGAGCCTCACCATGAACGTGATCGAGACAGTTGGTCATCCTGAGCATAGGGGCGTATCGCGCGCGGGCCGGGGCATTGAACTGGTCGCCGTTGTTGCCGGGCGACGGGTCTTCGCCTCCACTCGCGCCGCCCCGACCGCGCTGCCCAATTACGCCCTCGACCGTTCCGGGCGCGTGTTTCAGCTTGTCGCCGACGCGCGCGCCGGCTCGGCCCTGGGCGTGGCCATCCACGCCGGGCGCCGGCGGCAGCTCGACCGCATCGCCCTGAGCGTCTGTCTCGAACCGCATCCCCACGGTCCCAGCGAGCCGCAAATCGAGTCGCTGCACCGCCTGCTTCACACCCTGCTGGCGCGCCACGGGCTGGGCCAGCATGCGCTGGTGACGCTTGGGCGCACGCCGGCGGGCAACCGGCGCGTCGTTCCCTATCTGCCCCCGGCCCCCGCGGTGGCCGAGGAGTGGTTGATCCTCGGCGGCGCGCTCAGCCCCGAGCAGGAACTGTTTGTCTTTCTCTTCGGCGAAACCTACCGCCCACGCGGCGGCGCGCTCATATTGAGCCAGGCCTTTCCGTTGCACGCCGCCCGCTACAACCTCGGCGCGCCGGTGGGTCCCAACGAGCCGATCCCCCTGGTCGTGGATGGCCGGCGCTTCAACTTTCAGCCCTTTGCCCGCGATACGATCTTCAACGAGGGGACGGACTATGCCGCGGTGCAGCACCTGAGCGTCCTGTTCGATCCCCAGCGCCTGGAGATCCCCGCGCAGGGCCTGGCTCGCCGGCTGCTCGAGGCGACCTATCGCGTGACGCTCCAGGCGAGCAGGACCCGCGGGCCGCTGGTCGGCGTCGAGGCCCTGCGACCCGATTGGCGCTTTCATCAAGTGGCGCGGCACGCCGGGTTCGGCCCGCCCCTCAGCGGCAATTATCGCACCGCCGACGGCGCCTATGCCGTGCAGGTCTTCGCCGGCGAAACGCTGTACACCCCGGTCAGCGAGCCGGCCGGCTGCCGTTGCCTGAGCGCCACCGATCCACGCGATCCGGCCTACGAGCCTGTCTGGCGCGAGACCTACAAGGTGGCCGGCGCGCCCTACGATCCGGCCTCGCCCTTCCACCAGCGCGCGCTTGAGTGGAAGCTCGGCGCGCCGCTCACCGGGGTCTATGCAACCAGCCACGCCGGCGCCCGCTACCAGGTGCAGGTCTGGGCCTACGATACGCTCTACGCCGGCCCCGACGGCGTGATCCGCCGCATGAGCGAGTTGCCGAAACCGCCCCAGGTGCAGGCCTGGAAGCCCAGGCCGGCGGCGCCGCCGCCCCTGCCGGCCACGCCGCCCAATCCTCTGCCCCCGCCGCAGCCGCCCACCCAGGCCGGCCCGCCCCGCGCTGGCGACCCTTCCTGGCCGCCGCGCCCCGATTTTTCGATCCTCACCGACCAGGGCGGCGCCCGCCAGCGGGTCCTGGGTCGGATCGAGTGGGTGCGCGCCAGCGGGGATTTCATTCGCATCACCAACGATTGGGAGCGCCAGCACCTCGTCGAGGTCTTCATCCCCCAACTGGCCCGCGTGCCCGGGGGCAACGGCGGGCGGCTGCGCTTCCACCGCGTCGCCGCCGAGCAACTGCGCCGGCTCTTCGCCGCCTGGGAGGCCGCCGGGTTGCTGCACCTGCTGAAAACCTTCGATGGCGCCTGGGTGCCGCGCACCATCCGCCTTCATCCCAGGGTTCTGAGCAACCATGCCTACGGTACCGCCTTTGACATCAACGCCGCATGGAATGGCATGCTGCGCGTTCCGGCCCTGGTGGGGCAACCGGGATCGGTGCGCGAACTGGTTCCCCTGGCCAATGCCCACGGCTTCTACTGGGGCGGCCACTGGAACTTCGATGGCAAAGGCGCCGCCGATGGCATGCACTTCGAGTGGGCCGTGGCCCGCTAATACCATTTTGGATTGCCGATGTTGGATTGTGGATTGCCTTGCAGGGCGTCACCGTGCGATCCAGCACTTCGACGAATGCGGAATGTTCAACAGGAAATGGTATAACATGCCCATGGGGGAACCAGGTTCCCCCATCCCCCTGCTGTGACCGGGTGGCGCGCCGCCCGGCGGCACGGGCGGCTGCCGTGGACATAGGCCGCATCCGCAGGGGGATGGGGAAACCCGGTTTCCCCATCTCCCCGCCTCTCTCACACCGCGGGGGAACCACGCCCCGACCCGGCCCGCCCCGGCCCGAGGGCTATATTCACGACAAGCCCCCTTCGCGGGGCGCACATCGCCCGATGCAACCGGCCCGGGAGCGCGGGCGGCCCGCCCGCGTCGCGGCGCCGCGGGCACGGTGACGGCCCCCTCCCCGGCCCATCCCCGCTGGGGGCGGGAGTCCGGCTCCTCCCCCCGGCGGGGGGAGGGTGGGAGGGGGGCTGCGGCGCGGCATGCGCGTAGGTGAACGTAGTGGCTCTCGCAGCCTATGTTCACCTCAGCCGTCCATGCGATTCGCGCACAACGCCGCGATGAACATGGCCTGGGAGCGCGGGCGGCCCGCCCTCGTCGCGTCTCCGCGGGCAAGGTGACTGCCCCCCTCCCCAGCCCTCCCCCCGCTGGGGGGCGGGAGTCCGGCTCCTCCCCCCAGCGGGGGGAGGTTAGGAGGGGGGGGTCAGCGCCGCATGCGCGTAGGTGAGCAGCCTATTTTCACGTTAGCCGTCCATGCGGCTCGCGCCGCACACCGACGGGATGAAAAAAGGTTCTTCCTGGGAGGGCGTAGCCCTCCCAAACCCTCCCCGGGGCCGGGGCCTGGGTGCGCGGGCCTCCGGCCCGCGTCCGCGGGGGTGTGGGGAAACCCGGTTTCCCCACACCCTCTTCGAGAGCCTATGTTCACGTTAGCCGTCCATGCGGCTGTACCGCACACCGACGGGATGAAAAAAGGTTCTTCTTGGGAGGGCGTCGCCCTCCCAAACCCTCCCGCGGGCGGGGGCCTGGGTGCGCGGGCCTCCGGCCCGCGTCCGCTGAGGTATGGGGAAACCCGGTTTCCCCACCCCCCTCGCCGAGGGCTTATGTTCACGTTAGTGTACAATATCCCCCAAACCGCCCGAGCACACAAGAGGAGCCCGACCATGGACATTCGCGGAACGAGCGCGCTGGTCACCGGCGGAGCATCGGGGTTAGGCGCGGCCACGGCGCGGCGGCTGGCGGC
>DAOTYR010000641.1:0-4384 GCA_034434655.1 Chloroflexaceae bacterium | reverse complement strand
CCCCGGAGCATTGCCGTGGTGGCCGCTCCCGACATTAATGGCTTCTTGAACACCTGGACCACCCCAGGCATGTTCCTGGGCGCCTCGCGCCAACTGGCGCAAGAGTTGACCCCCGACCAACTACTCGATCAGACGGCGTTCAACGGTGAATGCACCTATGACAGCAGAAACAACTACAGTGACCCTCTATACACCGGCAAGTACGATGTATGGACGAACTGCGGCGGCCGGGATACCGCGCTGCTGGTGGTCGCCTTTACCCCGGAGGATGGATCGTTCCTGGGCATGGTGCAGGTTCAGGTCGTCTCCGAGGCCGACCTCGAGGCGCTGGATCGCATCCTGGACAGCTTCGTTGTCGAGCGGGGTTTCTAATGTGAACCTAAGCCCTCGGCGAGGGGCATGGGGAAACCCGGTTTCCCCCCGCCCCCGGGAAAGTGAGGGCGCAGCCCTTGCGCAGGGGGATGGGGCAACCGGGTTTCCCCATACCTCTGCCCGTGGGAGGGTTTGGGAGGGCTGCGCCTCAAGCAGGGGGGATGGGGCAACCGGATTCCCCATCTTCTCGCCCAGGGGGAGGGTTTGGGAGGGCTGCGCCCTCCCAAACTGTTCACGTCGAGATGGCGCAGCCCCGTCCTGCGCGTGGAGGAGAGAGGATTGCCATGGAATGGTACGAGGAAGAGGTGCGGGCCATCGAACGGGCGCACGCCCTGAACCCGCCCGCTCCTGGAGCGACGGTGTTTTATGGCAGTTCATCGCTCCGCCTCTGGTCAACCCTGGAAGAGGACCTGATGCCGTGGCCGGTGGTGAACCGGGCCTTCGGCGGCTCAACCCTGGCTGCCTGCGTCCACTTTTTCGAGCGCCTGGTGCCACCGTGCGCACCGGGCAGCCTGGTGCTTTACGCCGGCGACAATGACCTCGGCGACGGGCAGCCGGCCAGTTCGGTCATTGGCTCGCTCCACCGGCTGCTGGATAAAGTAGACACCCTCTGTGGCGCCATCCCGGTAGCATTTATGGCGATCAAGCCCAGCCCGGCCCGCTGGCGGTTGCGCTATGCCATTCGTCAGGTCAACGAAGCCGCGCGCCAGGCGCTCGCGGCGCGTCCGAAGGGCTATTTCATCGACGTGTACCAACCCATGCTCCAGCGCAACGGCGAGCCTGTGCCGGCGCTCTTCGCCGACGACGGTCTGCATCTGAGTGACGAGGGCTATCGCCTCTGGGCAGCGATCCTGCGCACCTTTCGATTTCCGCTTTTTGATCCCTGACGTGAACATAGGCCCTCGGAGCGGGGTGTGGGGAAACCGGGTTTCCCCACCCCCTCACCCGGTGGGAGGGTCTGGGAGGGCTGCGCCCTCCCAGGAACAACCTGCCCGCCGGGGCAATACCGTAACGCAACCCAACGGATTGCGCGAAGAAGGGTTAATCTGTTTATCGTCAAAAACATGCCAGGACTTAATACAGCGATAACGCTTCCGCTCTACCGTGTTTTGTGAACGAGGCGTATACCACATCGTTCAGATGACGGTGCCAGCCTGCCTCACAGGCTATGCGTGGCCATCGGGCCTTTTCGGGTCGGCCGATCTGGAGTCTTGCGGCGTTACCCCAGCGTCAAGGACCGCCGATGCGCCGGGAGTATTACGCGTGGCGCAGTCCACGCTTGCAGCGAACGATGGAACTGCTGGTGTTCGGGCACGCTGGAGCGCGGGTGCTGGTCTTTCCTACCCGTGGCGGACGATTCTACGACTATGAAAACTGGGGCCTCGTTGATGCGCTGCGTCAAACGATTGAGGCAGGCAACATTCAACTGTTCTGCGTCGACAGTGTGGACTACGAGAGCCTCTACGCCCGGCATCGCCCGCCCTGGGAGCGGCTCGCGCGCCATCAGCAATATGAGGCGTATATTCTGGAAGAAGTAGTGCCTTTTTCGCAGCAACTCAATCCTAACCCCCATCTGATCGCCCACGGGTGCAGCCTGGGTGCGTATCATGCAGTTGCCCTGGCCTTCCGTCACCCTCAGCGCTTCCGTAAAGTGGTTGGCCTGAGTGGGCGCTACGACTTGACCACGCCGATGGGGTCGTTCCGTGATCTGTTCGACGGTCACTATGATGAGACGGTGTACTTTTACAACCCCTGTCACTTCCTGCCGCAACTGAATGACCCGGAGTTGCTCGAGGCGCTGCGAAGGCTGGAGATCATTCTGGCCGTGGGCGAGGAAGACGTGTTCCTGGCCAACAATCAGGCGCTCAGCTCTATTCTGTGGGAGAAAGGCATCTGGCACGCCCTGCACATCTGGCCCGGCGAGGCCCACTGTGCCGCCATGTGGCGCCAGATGGCGCCGTGGTATTTGTAGGCTTGCCTCCGGGGAAGGTTGCCCCACCCCTGCCCGTGGTCGGGGGATGGGGCAACCCGGTTTCCCCATCCCCCATAGCTTACTCCTCCAGCAGACGGCGCAGCAATGCGTCGTCATCATCGGGCGGGGCGGGCGGCGCCTGGCGGACGGTTGTGCCGGTATGGGCCGTGGCGCGGCTCTCCCGGGTCGCGCGGGCCGGCGCCGGCTGCACGGGGGCCTGGCCCAGGCGCTCGAAGGCGCTGCGCCGGCGCCGGTAGGCGCGCCGCCGGGCGCCGTGCCGGCGGAAGGAGCGCCAGTCGGCCACGGCGAACCCGACCAGGGTTACCAGCGCCACCACTAGCGCCGCCAGGGCCAGCATCGGCAACCACCAGCCAGTTCGCTTGAACGTCTGGTCGAACAGACCGCCGAGCCATCCGCGCCCGCCTTCCGGCGCGCCGCGCGGCGCTTCTCCGCTGGTCCGTCCGGCGGACGACGTCTCCGCCGCGGCGCTCAGATCGGTCGCCGGGGCCCCCGGACACAACCTGGCCGCCCCGCCGGCGGCGAGCAACTCGCGCCCGAGCAGACCCAGACGCACCTGCCCGGTCAATGGCGCGTCGGGCGCCGCTTCAAAGCGCGCGCGCTCGAAATACTGCACCGTCATAGGCGCGCCCGTCTCGGGATGCGCCTCGTTGAGCGGGCCGGAGATGGGGTAGCCGAAGATCGCCAGACCGCCGAACTGCTCGTAGAAGGCCCGGAAGCGCGGATCGGCGAAGGCGTCTGCCGCCGCGAGATCGGTGCGCCGCTGGAGCGCCACGCCAGGGTAGCGCCGGGTAAAGGACTCGACCCCCAGAAGCGAGCCAGAGACGCGGAAAGGCCACGGCTCGGCGGCGTGGAGTTCGAGACGCTGTCGTTCGGTGTAGAGCACCGGCACGGGCGTGGCGCAATCGCCGGCTGGCTCGATCACCGCCGGCCCTAGGGGCAACCCCAGCACAGCAATCGCGTCGGTCAGCGGACGGGGGGCCGTTCCGCCGAGCGTGGCGTAGTGCTGGGCGAAGTCGCCGCTGATCGGCGTCCCGGGCGTTTCGGCCAGGGCGATCGGGGGGCAGACCGGGATGATCGCGCCCGAGGCGGGCGGCGCCGGCGACACCTGGCGCAGGCCGCCGGGATCGCGCATCATCATTCGCACATGGGCGATCACGTCATCGGCGCTGCCGGGCTGGATGGGCGCCGGGCGCGTGTCGTTGTCAATGTGCATGATCGGTAGATAGCGATAGCCCGTCACCCGCACCTGACCATCGGCGCCGCGGGCCAACCCGACGTAGAAGATCACCGACGTGGCCGAGTAGGCGCTGGCCTGAAAGGCCCCCTGGGAGGCCAGAAAGTTCGCCAGCGAGTAGATCACCAGCGTCTTCCGCCCGCCCACATCGAGGATGTCCACCGGTTGCAGGGTATGCGACTGCGCGCCGAGGATCACGTCGGCGCCGGCCTCGGCCATGCGCCGCGCGGCATCGATCTGGCTCTCGTGGGGGTAGAATTGATACTCAAAGCCGAAGTGCGCCGCGACCAGCACCAGGTCGGTCTCGCGGTCGGCCTGGGCGATGGCGTCGAGGATGCTCTGGCGCACGCCGCCCTGCTGGCCGTATTCGGTCGACTCATAGAGCAGATTGACCTGCCCGTGCGGATCGGGGATGCCGTTGGTCCCCCAGGTGGCCGAAATAAAGCCGATCGTCAGGCTGACACCGTCGCGGGTGAGGGTCAGCGGCACATACGGCGGGCGGACGGCGCCGATCGGGGCCGTGCCGTGTTGCAGGAGGCCATTGGCCTCCAGCACGCGCAGGGTGGCGTCAATGCCCTCGGGGCCGCGGTCGAGGATGTGGTTGTTGGCGGTGGAGACCACGTCGATCCCCGCGTTCCGCAGCGCGGCGGCCAGGGCCGGATTAAAGTTGAACAGGGGATAGCCGCTGATCGGCGAGCCTTCGAGCATGGCCCCATCGAAGTTGGTGTATGCCAGGTCGGCGGCCTGGAGAAAGGGACGCACGGCATCGAAGAGCACGTCGTAGC
>DAOTYR010000640.1:0-2342 GCA_034434655.1 Chloroflexaceae bacterium | reverse complement strand
TCGGATTTACCCCACCCACTCAGTGCAGGACGGTCCGGCTTCAAAAAAGATCGATGGCAACAAAAAGAAGCGTCGGCTGAGCCAGGGTAAGGCCGCGCGGAGCGCCGGGCGACGGAAGGGCGCGGCCAATGCCCCGGCCACCACAACCCCTGCCAGCGCCGGCCAGGCCCGCGGGCGCCGCCACAAACCGATGCTGACCAGGGCCACCATGCCCACGCCCATGGCCTGCAAATGTAAGCCGCTGGGCCAGCCCCTGGCCAGTTGCCGGGTGATCTGGCAGGCCAGCCGGGCTTGCAGCCAGCCTGTAGCGGGCGACCGCCGCAACCAGGTCAGGTAAGCCGCGATCTCCTCCAGTTCCAGCGCCGGATAATCTTTCCGTCCACCCCAGGTCGCCCGATGCCGCGCCAGGGTGTCGAGCGTCGCGGGAATGCCGGCCAGGGCCGCGCGCCAGCCTGCCCTGTCGGCGGCGTGAGCGGCGCCGAAGGCCGGCAGCAGCGTCTCCCGCAGGGCCAGGGCCACCGCCAGGCAGTCGCGCATGTACCGCGCGCTCTCGACCACGGCGGCTGCCTCGGCGCATCCGTTCGGCGCCAGGGCCACCAGGCGCGCGCAGTGTGCCTCCAGGCGCCCCAGGGCGCTGCGGCTGCGCTCCAGGCATATGCCGGGGTCAGGAAGGTTTGCTGCCAGCAGGGCCCACATCACCGGCGCGCCGGTCGGGCGCATCCACCAGATCCATAGTAACGTGGGCAGCACCACGCCGCCGATCCGTGGCGCCTCGCTTCGCAACGGCCCGCTGTACCAGCCCTCCTCGATCACCTGCTCGGAGTCGAGATACAGTGCCGTGACCGCCTCGGCGAAGGCGCTCAGTTCGGGGGCATCGCCGTAGCGCGCGAAGCGCTCCAGGCGCCAGGTTCGCATGAACGCCGCGACGTCGGTGGCGGCGTCCCTGACGAGGGCCGCGGTCACGGCGCTACTGAGTTCCGTCCACAGGCTCCACCCGTCCTGGCCCAGGGTGGCCTGGCCGCCGCCCCACCCCCCGGAGCCGTTCCACGCCCATACACCGGCAATCCCCTCCAGACGGCCCGTTGCCGCCAGCACGCCGCCGTGCAGCTTCGCGACGCTACAGGGCGCCATGCCGAAGAGTTCGTACTCGCGCCGGTTTTGCAGTTCCACGATCTGCGCCGGCCCCGGCAGACCCAGCGTTCGATTCAACGGCAGGTGCCGGAAGAAGTCTGATGGGCCATGCTTGATCGAAGTGAGCAGATGTGGCGATCGGTACCCTGCGAAGACGCTCCGGTAGCGTTCAGGCGACCAGAGCAGGTCGCCCAGTTCACCGATGCCGATGCTCCAGGTGCGCACGACCAGCAGGCGCCGGTGGCCCTCGCACACGGGGAGGAGCGTGTCGAGGAGCCAGTGCAGGGCGTTGACGGTGCGATAGAGCATATGGCCGGTGTACTCCGTGCCCTGGTCGTGGGCGCCGCCGGTCTCGCCGATGCGCACGAAGAGACCTGCAACGCCAGGAAAACCGGTGAACAGTTCCTCCAGCGCCCAACGGTTGGCCGCCGCCAGACGCGGATTGCCCGGCTCGAGACGTCCGGCGTAGCGGCGCAGGGCCGGGGTGGCCCACTGCATGTCGCTGGTAACGAAGATCTCCATGCCCTGCCCGGCGGCCCGCTCAAACAGGCGGCTGAAGGCCTCGCCGTAGATCAGCGCCCGTTGCCGGCAGGCATCGTCGGGCGCGTAGATCCGCTCCGGGGTTGCATCGAAGGTGGTAAGATGGGCCAGGTTGTCGAGCACGATGCCGGTATAGCCCTGCGCCGCAACCGTTGCCAGGTAGCGTTCGGCGCGCGCCAGGCCCCGCGCGAGCCGATCTCGATCCACATACGGCCGTTGTGGCAGGTCAAGCTGGTAGTACGGCAGGGCCGAGCAGTTGCGAAAGGGTTGGCCCGGCTCGAAAAACGGGCCGGCGATATCGGTCAGCAGGCGCTTCATACTCGATCTCTGGAGTTGATCGCAACTCCTTCTAACGTGAACATAAGCCCTCGGCGAGGGGGGTGGGGAAACCGGGTTTCCCCATTCCCCCACCCGCGGGAGGGTCTGGGAGGGCGTAGCCCTCCCAGGAAGTATGTTCGTCCCGTCGGTGTGCGGCGCGAGCCGCATGCATGGCTGGAGGGGAAGTCGGGAGGGTCGGCCCCTCGCGGTACAAATCTTCGCCCACCCGCGGGAGAGTGCGACCGCTTCGGAAAGGGGTGCGGGGAAACCCGCTTTCCCCACCCCTCCACCCCTCCCCGCCGAAAAGCGACCGCGTAATTCCTGTGAATAGCAGTTGAGGAACACAGATGCAC
>DAOTYR010000639.1:0-3669 GCA_034434655.1 Chloroflexaceae bacterium | reverse complement strand
GGCACGCCCCCGCTCGTGAACTGGCATACCTCGCCGTTCACGGCACGCTGCACCTGCTGGGCCATGACCACGAACGCGACCCCGATGCCGCGGCAACCATGCGCGCCCGCGAAGAGGCCGTGTTGTTCAGCCTGGGGCTGGAACGATAAGGGTGTGGGAAAACCCGGTTTCCCCCCTCCCCCTGTGTGCGGGCCAGGCCCTCCCAAACCCTCCCACCGGGTGGGGGGATGGGGAAACCAGGTTTCCCCATCCCCCCTCTTCGAGAGCCTATGTTCACCTCAGCCGTCCATGCGATTCGCGCACAACACCCGATGAACATCGCCTGGGAGCGCGGGCGGCCCGCCCGCGGCGCGGCTCCGCGGGCAAGGTGACGGCCCCCCTCCCCAGCCCTCCCCCCGCGGGGGGGAGGTTAGGAGGGCGGGTCAGCGCCGTATGCGCGTAGGTGAGCGGCCTATGTTCACCTCAGCCGTCCATGCGGCCTCCGCCGCACACCGCCGCAATGAACATACGGTTGTTTCTGGGAGGGCTGCGCCCTCCCAAACCCTCCCAGGGGGCGGGGCCTGGGTGCGCGGGCCTCCGGCCCGCATCCACTGAGGTATTGGGAAACCCGGTTTCCCCACACCCCTGGGGCCTATGTTCACGTTAGCCGTCCATGCGGCTCCGCCGCACACCGCCGCAATGAACATAAGGTTATTCTTGGGAGGGCTACGCCCTCCCAAACCCTCCCGAGGGCAGGGGAATGGGGAAACCCGGTTTCCCCATTCCCCTCGCCGAGGGCTTATGTTCACGTCAGGAAACGTCCCTTCCCCCGTCTCCCTCCCCGGACGGGGAGTTCTCCCCTGGAGGCTGTGCAAAACCTGATGCTATAGTTGCTCAAGCCCTGTGCAGAAGGCAGAACACCTTGCACCCGCCGCCTGGCGGTCGCTTGTGTTTCGCAGGCTCTCGATGAAGCGAGTTGGAGGCCTATGACCACCCTCGACCTTGATCGCCGTGTGACGGTCCAGACCGCCGCGCCCTCAGGTGCGCCAGCCGGAACGCCCGTATCCCTACCCTTCCGTCATCTTTCTGACATGGTCGATCGGACCTGCGAACGCTACGCCCGGCAGCACGCCTTCACTGCCGTGCTGCCGAACGGCATGTTCGGCAACCTCAGTTTTGCCCGGGTGCGCCGCGATGCCGACCGCTTCGCGGCATTTTTGCGCGAGGAACTGGGACTGGCCGCCGGTGATCGGGTTGCCATTCAGTTGCCGAACAGCCTGGCCTATCCCATCTGCGCCTTCGGCGTGCTCAAGGCCGGATGCGTGCTGGTCAACACCAACCCGCTCTACACCCCCGCGGAGATGATCCACCAGTTCAACGACAGCGGCGCCCGCGCGCTGGTGATCGTGGATCTCTTCGGCGATAAGATCGCTCCGGTGCTGGAGCGGACCGGTATCGAGCATGTGGTGCTGGTGCGCCTGACCGACCGTTTCCCCCGCCTGCCCGGTTTCGTGGCCTACAATGTCATCAAGTACTGGAACCGCCTGATCCCCCGCTGCGCCGCGCCGACGATCTCTTTCCAGGAGGCCCTTTCCCGCGGCGCGCGCCATCTGCACGAGCGCAAGATTGACGTTGCGGCCTACACTGCGGCCACCGGCCCCGATGACCTGGCGGTGTTGCAGTACACCGGCGGCACCACTGGCGTGAGCAAGGGCGCCATGCTGTCGCACGCGAACCTGCTGGCCAACGTGGCGCAGATCGAGGACCGCGTGGCCGGCCATGTCACCCACGGCGCGGAGTGCCCCCTGGCGGTGTTGCCGCTGTACCACATCTTCGCCTTTACGACCAACCTGCTCTACTTCTTCCAGGCCGGGGCGCGCAACATTCTGGTGGCCAATCCCCGTCCCCTCTCGAACCTCCAGCGCGCCATCGAGAACTACCCCATAAGCTGGATCCCCGGCGTGAACACCCTCTTCAACGGGCTGCTGAACGAAGAGTGGTTTGCCGACCATCCCCCGCCGAACCTGCGCGGCAGCATCGCCGGTGGCGCGGCGCTGCACGCCGCCGTGGCCGAGCGCTGGCAACGCGTGACCGGCACGCCGGTGATCGAGGGGTACGGCCTGACCGAGTGCTCCCCCGTGGTGACGCTCAACCCCTTCGACGCCAACCGGCCCGGGAGCATCGGCCTGCCGCTGCTCGGCACCGAGGTGCGCCTGCTCGACACCGACGGCGATCCGGTTCCCCCTGGCGAGCCGGGCGAACTGGCCGTGCGCGGCCCCCAGGTGATGCGGGGCTACTGGCAACGCCCCGAGGAAACGGCGAAGGTGATCCGCGATGGCTGGCTCCTCACCGGCGACATTGCCCGGATGGACTCCGATGGCTACCTGCGCATCGTCGATCGCAAGAAGGACCTGATCATCGTCAGCGGCTTCAACGTCTACCCCAATGAGGTCGAGGACTGCATCGCCGCATGCCCCGGCGTATCCGAAGTGGCGGTGATCGGCTTGCCCGATGCCAGAACGGGCGAGATGGTGAAGGCGTTCGTGGTGGCGAAGCCCGGCTCGGGCCTGACCGCCGAGCAGGTGCGCGAGCACTGCAAGCAGTATCTGGCCCCCTACAAGGCGCCGAAAGCGGTCGAGTTGCGCGCCGAGTTGCCGAAGAGCGCCGTCGGCAAGGTGCTGCGCCGCGAGCTGCGCGCCGAGTCGCTGACGGTGTGCCAGCAGGAAGGAGGCGCTAATGGTTAGCCAGACCGAACAACTGCTCCTGGCGCTGATGATCGGGGTGATTATGCTCGGCATGGGCGCCTCGCTCACCTGGCGCGACTTCTTCCGCGCCTTCAAGCGCCCGCAGGCCATTCTGATCGGTTTCGCCTCGCAGTACCTGCTCATGCCGGCCATCGGTTTCAGCCTGGCCGTGGCGCTGCAACTGCCCCCGGCCATCGCCATTGGCCTGATTATTATCTCCTGCATGCCCGGCGGTTCGACCTCCAACATCTTCACCTACTTCGCTAAGGGCGATCTGGCCCTCAGCGTGACCATGACCACCTTCTCGACCCTGGCCGCCTTTGTGATGGCGCCGCTGTGGATCTTCATCTACGGCAGCCGCTTCATGACCAGCGAGATCAGTGTCGGGATGAGCAGCGTCATCGTCGGCCTGGTGGTGATCCTCATCCCCGTGGTGATCGGCATGTTCATCCGCCGCCGCAACGCCAACGTTGGCGCGCTGCTCGAATTGCTTGGCGGCATCCTGGGGGTGGTAATCATTCTGGCCCTGATCGCCCTGTGGGTGCCCCGCAATGCCCCGCTGCTGGCCACGACCCCCTGGCAGGTCTATGCCGCCGCCGTGGGCGTCGGGGTCATCGGCTTCTTCTTCGGCTTCCTGGTGAGCCAGGGGGCCGGGCTGGGCTTCCGCCGCGCCGCGACCGTCGCGCTGGAGACGGGCATCCAGAATGGCCCCCTGGCCCTCTCGATCGTGCTGCTCAGCTTCCAGGGCGACCTGGCCAACGAGATCGCCCTCATCCCCGTGTTGTACTCCCTGTTCATCGTTATCACCTCGTCGCTGGCGACGGTGTTCTTCCGCCGCCAGAATGAACTGCGCCAGCAGTACGTGGGGGCCTTGCTGTGAGACCGGGGTTCGCTGCGTGGCCCTGTGCCTGACCCTTCAGCCGTCCGTGCCGTCGGGCGGCACAAC
>DAOTYR010000638.1:0-1530 GCA_034434655.1 Chloroflexaceae bacterium | reverse complement strand
ACCAGTGTCGAGCAACTCACCGAACTGCTCGGGGCGCTGGAACTGCGGCTGAGCGCGGAGGAACTGGAGCGTCTCAGCGTAGCGTAGCCGGTTGAGGGAGGGCGGAGAACCCAGGGTTTCCTACCCCCTGCCCGCAGTGGTTATAGACCACATCGAGGATCACTGCCAGGCCGCGCGCGTGGGTAGCATCAACCAAGCGGTGCAATCCATATCCATCCATCGGGGCCGCCGTAGGCCGCATGCGGCGCGAACAGGTTTACCCCGTCGTAGCCCCAGCCCCGCCGTCCTGGAAAGCTGGCCACCGGCATCAATTCGATGGTGTTGACACCAGGCCAAACCAGGTCATCGAGCCGGCTGATCAGCCCCTCGAAGGTGCCCTCAGGGGTTGCCGTTCCCACGTGGAGTTCGTAGATCACCATCTCGGCGATAGGCAGACCGCGCCAGGCGGCATCGTGCCAGACGAAGGCGTAGGGATCAACCACCTCAGAGGAACCGTGCGGCCCGTCGGGTTGAGAGCGCGAGGCCGGATCGGGACGTGGCGGGCCTCCGTCAACAGCGTACCAGTAGCGCGTCCCTACGCCTGCTCCAGCGACATGACCCGCGAAGTAGCCATTACCCTCGGCGACCAGATCGAAACGCTGCCTTCCCTCCTGCTGTTCGATGAGCACCTGCACCTGCCGCGCGCGCGGCGCCCAGACGCGAAAGCGCGCACCCTGAGCATCGGGCTGCGCGCCAATTGGTAACTCCCAGTTCATGCCTGCTCCTCAGCCGGCCACGCGGCCGGGCCGCACCCCAACGCGATGCACAAAGGTTGTTCCTAACGTGAAAATAAGCTCTCGTAGCGGGGGGTGGGGAAACCGGGTTTCCCCACGCCCCCGCCCCGCAGGGTTCTGGGGAAACCGGGTTTCCCCGTAGCCCCACCCGGTGGGAGGGTTGGGGAGGGCGCAGCCCGTGCGCAGGGTTCTGGGGAAACCGGGTTTCCCCGTAGCCCCACCCGGTGGGAGGGTTGGGGAGGGCGCAGCCCTCCCAAGAAGAACCTTTTTTCATCCCGTCGGGGTGCGGCGCGAGCCGCATGGACGGCTGCGGTGACCATCGTTCGCCGCGTTCAGCCCCCCTCCCAGCCTCCCCCCGCTGGGGGGAGGAGCCGGGTTCCCGCCCCCGGTGGGGGCGGGTCAGGGAGGGGCCGGCGCCGTGCCCGCGGCGCGGGCGGGACGCCCGCTCCCAGGTCATGGTCATCGCGGCGTTGGGCGCTATGCGCATGACCGTCTCACGTGAACCTACGCCCTCGGCGAGGGATGTGGGGGAACCGGGTTCCCCCATGTTCACGTTAGAAACATGCGCGGATCGTCGGTTTGCAAGGTATTGGGGCCAGGTTGAGTTGATATCATCTGTCCTTTCTGTTATAGTACAGTATACCCGAAACCAGAGGTCCCTTAACCGCGAAGCTGGTCAACGTCATCGCAACAGCCTGGCTGACGCGCACCCGTGGTTCTCAGGGGCACAAGTTGAAAGGGACATAACCATGACGAC
>DAOTYR010000637.1:0-2585 GCA_034434655.1 Chloroflexaceae bacterium | reverse complement strand
CCCTACCCTCCCCACCGGGTGAGGGTAGGGGGAAACCGGGTTTCCCCCTACCCCTGCTCGAGGGCCAGGCCCTCCCACATCCTCCTGCGGGCGGGAGGGTGGGAAAACCCGGTTTCCCCACCCTCCTCTCCGAAGGCCTATGCTCATGCAGGGCTCTTGCAAAGTCACCTCCGGTGGGGGTGCGGGGGCGGCGGAGCCGCCCCCGCGATACTCTTTTTGGGTGTGCGCGGCGGCAAAGCCGCCGCGCACACCCAAAAAGAGTATCGCGGGGGCGGCGGAGCCGCCCCCGCACCCCCACCGGAGGTGACTTTGCAAGAGCCCTGCATGAGCATAGGCCCTCGGAGAGGAGGGTGGGGAAACCGGGTTTTCCCACCCTCCCGCCCGCAGGAGGATGTGGGAGGGCCTGGCCCTCGAGCAGGGGTAGGGGGAAACCCGGTTTCCCCATCCCCTCACCCGGTGGGGAGGGTAGGGGAGGGCTACGCCCTCAAGTGGGAGCAAGGAGAAACCCGGTTCCCCCACGCCCCCGCCACGCGCCGGGCGACACAGCGAAACGCCGTGCTCGCCAACAGCATATGCCATCGCGCGCCCCGGGAAGGTCTCCTCTTGCACAAAGCGCTGCCTACGAGTATCATTCGCAACGTTACCGACCGGACGGCGCGTGACGGCGTCGTGCCGCGCCAGCACCGATGATGATCGTGGGGAGGTGATGCCGTGGACCGCTTTGAGTTGATCGCCGCGCTTGAGGAAGGATTGGAGAACGGGCGGATCTCGCCCCAGACCGCTGCCTACATTGCTGCCGAATTGTTTGGCATTGATGCCTATGAAACAGGCTATCACGAATGGGATCTGCTTTCTCCGCTGCCCGAGGAAACCGAACCGGCGCTTTCCGCTGATTAGAGCCTGTCCGCATCACCAGGCCATCCGATGACGTTCCTGGAGGCCCCTGCCCTCTCAACCCCTCTCCTCAGGCAGCAGGGTGGGGAAACCGGCTTTCCCCACCCTCGTCCAGACGACCGAAGACCGAGCGTTGCTGGGAGGGCCTTGCCCTTATGGACCCTCTCGAAGAAGGGGTATGGGGAAACCCGCTTTCCCCACCCTCGTCCAGACGACCGAAGACCGAGCGTTGCTGGGAGGGCTTTGCCCTCACGGAAGCAAGGGGGGTTCCGGGTGACCATTCTCGACCTGGTGCGACTGAACCTGCTCTCACCGATGGTGCTCGCGTTCGTGCTGGGGGGAATTGCCACGCTGGTGCGCAGCGATCTCAAGTTTCCTGAGGAGTTGTACGTTGGTCTCTCGATCTACCTGTTGCTGGCCATTGGCCTGAAAGGTGGCGCGGCCCTCTCCGAGACGCCGTTCTCGGTTATCTTGTGGCCGGCGCTGGCGACCCTGGCGCTGGGGTTGGGCATTCCGATTGTGGCCTACGTTATTCTGCGGCGCCTGGGACGCTTCGAGATCGCCGATGCGGCGGCCCTGGCCGCGCATTACGGCTCGGTTTCCGCGGTAACCTTTGCCGCCGTGCAGACGTTCCTGGAGGCGCTGAAGGTGCCGTATGAGGGGTTTACACCTACTCTGGTCGCGCTACTGGAGGTGCCGGCGATCATCGTGGCCCTCCTGATCGCCCGTGTGGCGATGGGACAGGGAGGCAACTGGGGCGAGTTGATCCACGAACTGCTGGCCGGCAAGAGCATCCTTTTGCTCCTGGGCGGTCTGGTGATTGGCTTTCTTGCCGGCCAGGCGGGCTTGAAACAGGTCGCGCCGCTGTTTGTGGATCCCTTCAAGGGAGTGTTGACGCTGTTCCTGCTTGAGATGGGCATGGTCGCCGCGCGACGGTTGGGTGATCTGCGCAAGGTGGGCATGTTTCTGGTGGCCTTTGGCATTCTGATGCCGATCGCCTCGGGCATTGCCGGGATCTGGCTCGGCAGGCTGACCGGTCTCTCGCCCGGCGGCGCGGTGGTGCTGGGGACCCTGGCGGCCAGCGCCTCCTATATCGCCGCCCCCGCCGCCGTGCGTATCGCCTTGCCCCAGGCCAACCCGAGCTATTACCTGACCGCCTCGCTGGCGATTACCTTTCCGTTTAATCTGGCCATTGGCATTCCGCTGTACTACGGATTATCCAACCTGTTCTATTAATTTACAGGAGTTACGCGGGCGCCTTCCGGCGGGGAGGAGTGGAGGGCTGCAGGCCCTCCCCACCAACCGGTTTGTTGCCCGCCCGCGGCGGGAGGGCCGTGGGTGTTGCGCCAGGACACCTGGCCGCCGCGGACGGGAACAGGGGTATGCGGGGAGGCCTCGCCCCCCCGCACCCCTCCACCGCGTACGTCCTGTTATCGTTGACGTGAGGATCACGCGCGCTATGCATGCTCGCCCACGACGCCGGATCGTTGCGCTGCTTCTGCTTCTGTTGCTCTTGATCGTCCCCATCGGCGCGCAGCGCGCCGTCACGGCCCAGGAACTGCCCTGGCAAAACAAGGGCAGCCCCTTTGGCGTGGTTGCCGCGCTGGGCAACCGGGTGCGCGCCGATGAGATTCCCGCTGCCGTGGCTTTGCTGCGCGAGGCCGGCGTCCAGTGGCAACGGGAAGAGATCT
>DAOTYR010000636.1:0-7807 GCA_034434655.1 Chloroflexaceae bacterium | reverse complement strand
CGTTAGGAGACATGTGAACACTTACGAAGACCTTTCGTCGCACCCGGCGCAGCCCCGGGGTCATGGCCCCGGTGGCGACGTTTCGCGGAAGGGCCGCGGGGGCGGCGGCAATTCGGCGCGCACGATCTGTCCGGCATTGGCCAGGTAGATAATCGGGCGCGCGCCGCCATCGTCAACCGCGATACCGGCCAGTTCAGCCAGTTGCACCTCGCCATCGGGGCGGGCCTTCATCTGCTGGATGATCTTCCCGGAGACCTTTTCCATCTGGATGATCCGTTCGCCGAGCGTGTCGAGGAGGAAGAAGTAGCCATTGTCCGGGCCATTGCCGGTGACAAAGAAGCGCGTCACGTTGGTGAGGGGGGGCGTCATAGGCTCGGGCGTGACTTCGCCGGCCAGTTGGCCCTGGCTGAAGACAAGCACGGCGCCGTTGGAACGCAGCAGGTAGATGCTCCCATCCACGCTCATATCCACGACCGTGCTCAGATCCACCTCGGCGATGCTGGCCGGATCGAGCCAGTAATCAGGCGGGTCGCCGAAACTGCCCGAGCGGTAGCGCAGGACCTCATTGGGCTGGGCGCCCCAGACGTAGAGATTCCCGGCGTACTCCTCGACATCGAGCCGGTCGCGGGTGGCCCAGATCTCGCTGGCGCCGAGCCGGGAATAGTTCCAGGCGCCGCCGGTGCGGAAGTAGTACCCGGCGCCGGTGAGAGCCTGATCCACGGCCACCACCTGATCAATGCGCCAGACGGCCGCCCGCAGCGGGCCGACGACGGCGCTGCCCACGGGTTGCCCGGGGCTGAGGTAGGGAACGGGCGTGCCGCCATCACGGGGAAGGCGGTAGAGCCGGGCGGCGCGCTGGTCGGTATCCAGGGCGTAGAGGAAGCGTGACGCTTCCAGGGTGGCCGCATCGGTAATGGCGCCGGTGGGGGGCGGCACGATCACATCGGCGAAGCGCCCGGCGGGCAGGGTGGCGAGCACGACAGGATCATCAAAAAACGTGAGGCGCTGGATGGCGGCAAGGGCGCGTTCATACTCGCGCTGCAACTCCTGGTAGCGCAGCCAGAGCGGCGGATTGGTATCGGTCACCCCGGGGCTGGCGCGCAATTGCTCGATGGCCTGGCGAGTCAGTTCCAGCGCCTCCAGGGCCGCCCCGTCGGACGGCGCGGCGCGCACCTGGTTGAGACGCTCGTCGGCGACGGCGAAATAGGCCATGACCACTTGCTGATCGTTCTGGCGGGTCAGGGTGATGCCATACATGATCAGCGCGGCGACGACGAGAGAGAGGATGGCCAGCAAGGCCCAGGGGAAGGGCGGGCGCGTGCGGCGATAGGACAGGCCATGGCGGCGGGGGATGGGGCGCGGAGGGGCGGGCCGGCGGGCGCGCGGGCGGCGCAGGCGCTCATCCACGGCGATGCGCAGGCGGTAGAACGGCAGTGCCAGCCGCTCCTTCCAGGTCATATCCACCAGGGGCCGGTGGATGTAGCGGGGTTGGTAGGGCCGCCCCTGGCTGAGCGCCTGCGTATCGGCCAGATCGATGCGCCGAGAGCTGTCCGCGGCGGGGTCCGCTTCGCCCAGAAACACCGACGGGGGCAGATTCTCGCTGCGCAGGGGGGCGCGTGCCGGTTGTTCGCGGCTGCGAGCGTAACGCTCACCGAGGCTCTCGCCGATATCGAGGGGCGCCGGGCGGGATGGCGGCGCCGGGGAGTGCGCCGGCTGCGCGGGCATGGTATAGAGTGGATCGGGGGCCGGCTCAGGCGCCGGGGTGGCCGGCGGGGTACGCCATCCCAATCGCTGCGCCAGCCCGCTGAACCAGGGAGACGCAGGTCGCGACTGGTTCGGCTGTGCCGGGGCATCGCCTGAGCGCCACAGGCCCCCCGCGGGGCGCCGGCGGGGTACAGACTCTACCGTCAGGATCAGCGCGTAGGCAGTGACCAACCCCGCCGCCAGCGCCCGCTCTTTGAGGTGCGTCGCGGCGACCCTGGCATCGCCGGGGCGCAGCAAGGTCTCGACATCGGCCCGGCTGAGCAGCCCGGAGAAGGCGCTGGAGCACATGATCGCCCCTTCGCCCGCCCGCAGCGGGCAGCGGAACAACTCCGGCTCGATGAACAGACTGGCCCCCAGCGCGCCCGAGCGCGCGAACAGCGCCGCGCTCACCGCCGCCGGGTCCCACACCGGATGGGCCGGCAAGGCCCGCAGACGGCCCTCGCTCAGAACGTAGGCCTGGGCGGGCTGCACCTGGGCCACATACAGCGTTCCCTCGCGCAGCACGGCGGCGGTGCAGCCCACGGTGACGCGCTCGGTCGCGGGCAGGTTGAAGTTATGTTCGTAGAGGGCCTTGTTGGTTGCCCGCAGCGCCGCCCGCAGCGCCGCGGTAGCGCTGAAGCTCTGGTCGTCGTAGAACGCGCGGCGAAAGACCCGCAGGGCCAGCTTGCACGCCGCGACGCCACGGGCGCCATCGCCGTCGGCCTCCACGACCAGATACAGCCGGCCCTTGCGCCCCTCCGGGGTCAGGGGGGCGGCGCCCTCCGCTGCGCTGATCAGTTCGCCGGACGCCTGGTCGTTGCCCTCCAGGAGCCCGAACTGTCCGGCGCGAACCTCGAACCGCTCCATATCGCGCTTTCCTGTGCCTGCTCCGCGTGGGGATTATAGCACACCGGGTCGAGGCGGGTTTGCCGCCGAGGTTTGAAAAGGCTATAATACCCAAACTGTTTCACTCAGGCCGTCTCGCCAGCATGGCCGCGAGCCGCAGGGCCAGACGGCCGCGCGGCGGCCATACCCGCCTGTCGAGGAGCGGCGTACATCTGCCGGGGCCACAGCGTACGTGCTTCGTGGAGGCGCCTATGGCGCGCGTGTCTGTAGTCATCAACGGCGAACCGCGCATCTTTCCCCTGGGCGCGAACGGGCTGACCATCGGGCGGCAACTCGATAACGACATCGTGCTCAACCATGCCATCGTCTCGCGCCATCATGCGCGGATCGAACTCCGCGGTCATCAGGCCTGGGTGATCGATCTCAACAGTCGCAACGGCATCACCGTCAATCGCCTGCGGCTCACAGAGGAGCCGCTCAACGACGGCGACGTGGTCGGCATCGGCCCCTTCGATCTGCGCTACGAAGATCGCGCGGCCCAGGACGTGGTGCTGGACGACAACCGCTACTTTCCCCTGGCCTCGCACGGCCAGGCCGTGGGCGCGCCCGAGCAGCGCCTGACCCCCGCCGATCTGCAAGAGTTCTACGCCATCAGCATGCGCCTGACCCAGGTGATGGATTACCGCGAACTGCTTGAGCGGGTGATGGAGGAAGTGCTGCGGGTGGCGCCGGCCCAGCGGGGCCTGCTCCTGCTGGCCCGGGGCGAGGAACTGGTGCCACGGGTGGTGGTGCCTCCCGGCACCGGCGAGGTGGCCATCTCGAGCACCATCGTGCGTAAGGCCCTCCACGGCGGCGAAGCGGTGCTGACCCGCGACGCGCGCCTCGACTTCGCCGGCGCCGAGAGCATTATCAGCGCCAACATCCGCTCGGCCCTGTGCGCCCCGCTCATGGCCCAGGGTCAGGCCATCGGGCTGATCATGCTCGACTCGCCTGGTCGCGAACAGTTCACCGAGCGCGATCGCGACCTGGTGGTCGCCATCGCCAACTTCGCCGCCGTCGCCATTGAACGCGCCCGCCTCACCGAAGAACTCCGCATTCAGGGGCAGTTGCGCCAGAATCTGGAACGCTTTCTCTCGCCCAACCTGGCCCAGGCGCTCGCGCGCTACATCGCCCAGCATGGGCGGCTCTGGGAGGCCCGCGAAGAGATCGTTACCGTGCTCTTCGCCGATGCCCAGGGCTTCACGGCCCTCGCCGAACGGCTCTCTCCCCGCGAGGTGCAGGACCTGCTCAACGAGTACCTGCATGCCTTGACCGAAGTGATTTTCCGCTACAATGGCACGGTGGATAAATACACCGGCGACGGGATCATGGCCCTGTTCGGCGCGCCCCGCCTGCCCGATGACCCGCCCGACGACCAGCACGCCGTTCGCGCAGTGGCCGCCGCGCTGGAGATGCAGGCCGCGCAGCGGCGCCTGGCGCATCGCTGGGAGCCTGACCGGGCCTTCTCCATCCGCATCGGGGTAAATACCGGCCCGGCCTACACCGGGTTCTTCGGTACGCGCCATCGCCTTGAGTATACGGTGATCGGCGATACGGTGAACACCGCCTCACGCCTCGAGGGCCAGGCCGAACCGGGCAGCGTTCTCATCGGTGAGGCCACCGCCAGCCTGCTGGGCGACCGCTTTCGGCTCGAAGCCATGGGCGAACTGGCCTTGAAGGGCCGCCAGCGCCTGGTGCGGGCCTTCAAGGTGCTCGGACCGGCGTAAGTGACAGGGGAGGTAGGCGGTGGAGGCCGCGCCTCTCCTTATCTCCCGCTTCCCGGCCCGCGGCGGGGGCGCCGCCGGGAGGCGACCGCGTACCTCCTGTAATCCAAAAGGAGGGGCCGGGAGGGCTACACCCTTCCGAAACCCTTCTCTCTGACCAAGCGAAACACCATGCCTGTTGTTGTAGGAATCCGCTTCAAAGATAGCGGCAAGGTCTACTACTTCGACCCGGGTGACCTCGATGTGCGCGCGGGTGAGCACGTGATCGTCGAAACCGTGCGCGGCCTGGAACTGGCCCGCGTGGCCTACGAGCGCCGTGAGGTGCCGGAGGAGGAGATCGTCGCGGAACTGAAGCCAGTGGTGCGCCGCGCCGAAGCGGCCGATTTCGAGCGCCTGCGCCAGTTGCAGAGCCGGCACGATGAGGCGCTGGCCCGCTGCGCCGAGAAGGTCCGCGAGCACGGCCTGCCGATGAAACTGGTCAAGGCCGAGTACAGCTTCGATGGCTCACGGCTGACCTTCTACTTCACCGCCGAAAAGCGGGTGGACTTTCGCATGCTCGTGCGCGACCTGGCGCGCACCTTCCGCAGCCGTATCGAGTTGCGGCAGATCGGCCCCCGCGACGAGGCCAAACTCCTCGGCGGCATCGGCCCGTGCGGGCGCATCCTCTGCTGCGCCTCGTTCCTCCCCGATTACGCGCGCGTGAGCATCAAAATGGCTAAGGACCAGGATCTGCCGCTGAACCCCAGCAAGATCAGCGGTGTCTGTGGCCGGCTGCTGTGCTGCCTGTCCTACGAGCACGAGCAGTATGTTACCATGCGCGCCGAGTTGCCCCGCAAGGGCACCTGGGTCCAGACGCCAGATGGCCCCGGTGAGGTGATCGCGCAACTGGTGCTCAAACAGCAGTTGCTGGTGCAACTGGCCACTAGCGGGATGCAGGAGATCTACAGCCTGGACCAGATCGAGGTATCCACCGCCCAGGTAGCCGCACTGGCGCAAGCGCGCAATGCCGAGGGGATTACGCCCGCCGCGCAACAGCGCCGGCCTGAACGCGACCGCGGCGAGCGCCGTCGGTTGCGCGATGAGATCGATAGCTACGATGCGTTCGATGAGCTCGACTTCCTCGAAGACGACGACGATGCCACCCTGATTCTGCCGTCCGCCAGCGCTGGGGCGCCCCGGGTCGAGCCTGTCGTCGGCCCGGCCGAGAGCAACGCTGCTCCCGACGCGCCCGCCGAGGGGGCCGCGCCCGCCGCGCGCCGCCGCCAGCGCCGGAGCGGGCGCGGCGACCCGAAAGCGCCCGAGTGAACTGGCAACCCTGTCCCGCCCCGCCATGTCGGAACGACTCGCCCAGATGATCCAGAATGGCTCAAGGAGGCCCTGCGTGGAGATCATCCCCGTTGATGCGCACATTACCGCGATTGATCATCATCTCCTCGGTATTCCCGGTATCGGCGTGACCTACGTGGTGCGCGGCGACACCGTGGCCCTGATTGAGACGGGCACCTCGCTGACCGTGCCCCATACCCTTGCCGGCCTGGAACAACTCGGTATTCGTCCCGAAGAAGTCGAGCATATTCTCTGCACCCATATCCATATGGATCACGCCGGGGGCGCGGGCTACCTCGCCGCCGCCCTGCCCCGCGCCCACGTCTACATCAATAGCGCGGTCAGCAAGCACCTGGTTGATCCGAGTAAGCTCATACCGAGCGTGCGCCGCGCGGTCGGCGAAGAAGCCTGGCCGTTGCATGGCGACATCAAGCCTATCCCCGCCGAGCGCCTCCTTCCCGCCGAGAACTTGCGCCTCGACCTGGGGCGCGATGTGGTGCTGGAGGCGATTGCCACCCCGGGGCACTCGCCCGACCACCTCTCCTACTGGGATCACAAGAGCGGCGGCCTGTTCATCGGCGACGCGGCCGGGCTGGCCATGGATCGCTGGCATCTGGCGCTTCCGGTGACGCCGGTGCCGGCGTATGACCTGGAGGCCCACCGGGCGACAATCGCGCGCATTCGCAGCTACCACTTTCCGCGCATCTACATCACCCACTACGGCCCCCACGACGACGTAGACGACGAACTCAACCGCGCCCAGGAGAAACTCGAAGAACTGGTCGCCCTGGTTGACGCCGCCATCGCCGATGGCGACCCCGATGTGAACGCCCTGGCCGCCCGCTGGCTGCCCTACCCCGACGACAGCCCGGCAGGCCTGGTGGCGCGCTGCTGGAGCCAGATGAGCGTCGCCGGCCTGATCCGCTATGAGACCAAACGCCGCCAGAGCGCGTGATACCTTTCGTTTGGATCGTAGACCTGGAGGGGTGGGGGGAGGCCAGGCCTTCTCGCACCCCTCCGTTCCGCGCGGCAGGCGCGCGCCTTGCCACGCTTGCGCATGCGGCGACGCCGCGCGCCAGTACCGTGAACATGGGGGAACCAGGTTCCCCCATCCCCCCGCCCGCAGGAGGGTTCGGGAGGGCGCAGCCCTTGCGCAGGGGTAGGGGGAAACCCTGTTTCCCCACGCCCCCCACCCGGTGGGCGAGGTTGGCGGGGCTGCGACCGCCGACACCCGCCCGTGCGCAAGCCAGAGGCCCGGGCCCGGGTGCGCGGGCCTCCGACCCGCATCCACGCGAGAGTCGCGCCGCCCCACCCCCGCCCGCGGGCGGGGTTTAGGGGCGGACAGAACATCCGAGCCAATACGGCTTCTACCGCATTGGGACGCCCCAGCGCGCGGCTCTGGTCGCCCCTCTCCCGCGCGCGGGAGAGGGGCAGGGGGTGAGGGCCAATCAGCGCATCCCAACGCCATAAAGCCCCTCGGCGCTCATGTGTTCTGTCCGCCCCTAAACGCGGGCGGGGGTGGGGGGAAACCCGATGTTTCCATCCCTCGCCAACCGGAGGCAGGGCGCGAGCGTGCTCCAGCGCGGAGACCCGACCATGAACTGGCTTGACTATACCCTCCTGGCCGGCGCCGCGCTGTTTGTCGGCCTTGGCGCCTACTGGGGGCTGATCCGGCAGGTGATAGCCGTAGTCGGGCTCGTGGTAGGCGTGGCCCTCGCCGGTCGCCACGGCCCCGTGGTGGCCCTCTGGTTGAGTTCGTTTATTGCCGACCCCGGCGCGGCCGGCGCGGCGGGCTTCCTGAGCGTGCTCCTGCTGGTCAGCGCGACGGCCAGCCTGGCGGCCTCGCTGCTGCGCCTCTTTGTCGGGTTGCTGTTCCTGGGCTGGCTCGACCATCTGCTGGGCGGCCTGCTGGGGCTGGCGCAGGCGCTGCTCGCCGCCGCCGCGCTTGTGCTGGTCATGCATGCCTACCCTCTGTCTCTCTGGAGCGAGGCGCTGCGGACTTCCGCGCTGGCCGGGCCGCTGCTGGACCTGAGCGTGATCTATGCGCCCCTCCTGCCGGAGCTGGTTCGGACCCTGCGTCGCGGGGGGTAGAGAAGTTGCACCAGCAGCCATGGATCTCTCAACCATCG
>DAOTYR010000635.1:0-6550 GCA_034434655.1 Chloroflexaceae bacterium | reverse complement strand
AGACCGGGGGTTGCACTCAACCGGGCACAGTTTGCTATAATGCACAGAAGCGATCCGTTCGAGTGGAGGGCATCGCCCTCCACTCGCCTGTTTTCAGGCAAGGCGATGAGTACGAAGCAGGCTCCTCCCCGCGTGGTGGCGGAGAACCGTAAGGCGCGCCACGACTATGAGATTGAAGAGACCTACGAGGCCGGGATCGTGCTGACCGGCAGCGAGATCAAGTCGGTGCGCGCCGGACGTGTGAATCTGCGCGGGAGCTATGCCAGGGTGCACAACGACGAGGTCTTTCTGTATGATGCCCACATCTCGCCCTACGAGCAGTCAGGCAAGTACTTCAACCACGACCCGTTGCGCCCGCGCAAATTGCTGCTCCACCGCCGCGAGATCAGCCGCCTCGACGGGCTGGTGCGCCAGAAGGGCCTGACGCTGGTGCCGCTCAAGATCTACTTCAAGGGCCGGCGCGCCAAGGTGGAACTCGGCGTGGCGCGAGGCAAGAAGGTCCACGATCGGCGCGAAGACATCGCCCGGCGTGAGGCGCAGCGGGACATCGAGCGGGCCATGAAGTCGCAGACCCGTGATAGATTTTAGATTTTAGATTTTAGATTTTGGATTTTGGATTGCGGATTGGGAATGGCGGGATAGCGTCGCGTTCAATCTGAAATCTAAAATCCGCAATCCGCAATCGCACTATGGCGGGCTACCTGCAGGTTCTACGCGCGAACCGCAACTACCGGCGCCTGTGGTACGGTCAGGTGGTCAGCCAGATCGGTGACTGGCTCGATAGTGTTGCGCTGTTTACGCTCACCCTCAATCTCACCGGTTCGGGGCAGGCGGTGGGGTTGCTGTTCCTGGCCGAGTTTTTGCCGGGCGCGGTGGTTGGTCCTTTCGCCGGGGTGATTGTTGACCGGCTCCCGCGCAAACTGGTGCTGATCGCCAGCGACCTGGGGCGGGCGCTGGTGGTACTGCTGCTGCTCCTCGTCCGCGAGCCCGCGGACCTGTGGCTGTTGTATCTGGCGGTCGTGGCGAAGGTCTCGCTCACGGCCTTTTTTGAACCGGCGCGCTCGGCGATCCTGCCCGCCCTGTGCAGCCGCGAGGAACTGGTAGCGGCCAATGCCATCAGCGGGGCCACCTGGTCGGCTATGCTGGCCCTGGGCGCGGCCCTGGGGGGCATCGTGGCGGGCACCCTGGGGGTGCGAACGGCCTTCCTGCTCGACGCGGCCTCGTTTCTGCTCTCGGCAGCGCTGATCGCCACCGTGCGCGTCCCCCGGCGCCGGGCCGCCGATCGGTCCGGCGAGCCGGAACGGCCGGCGCCATACCCTCGGGCCTCCGCCCAGGGGGCGCTGAGCGCGTTGCGCGAGGGGCTCCACTACGTGCTGACACGCCACGAGGTCGGGTGGTTGACCTTCAGCAAGGCGATCTGGAGCCTGGGGGGCGGGGTGCTGCTGCTGCTGACGCTGTACGGCCGCGAGATCGCGCCGCTCGGGCGTGATGGGGCGATCAGCATCGGGTTGCTCTATGCCGCGCGCGGGGTGGGCACGGGCATCGGGCCGTTGCTGGCGCTGCGTCTCGGCGGCTCGGGTCAGCGCTTCTTGCGACGCTCGGTCGCCGTGGCCTTCTTCATCAGCGCCGCGGGGTACCTGGCCCTCAGTTTCGTCACCACCCTGCCGCTGGCGGCGCTGTGTGTCCTGGTCGCCCACATTGGCGGCAGCATCCAGTGGGTCTTCAGCACGACGCTGCTGCAGGCGCGGGCGCCCGATCACCTGCTCGGGCGCATCTTTGCGACCGAGTATGCGGCATTGACCCTCACGACCGCGCTATCGGCCTATCTGACCGGCGTGGCCCGTGACGCGGGGGCCACGCCGGCTGCCCTTGCCGTGGCCCTGGGCGGCATCTTCGCCGCCTCGGGGGTGGTGATGCTGGCGACGCTGTGGCCCGAGCCGGTTCTGGCGGAGATGGGGGATAGAGGAGCCTGATACTAACGTTGGGGGAACCAGGTTCCCCCATACCCCCGCCCGCGGGAGGGCCTGGCCCTCACGCAGGGGTAGGGGGAAACCGGGTTTCCCCATCCCCTCACCCGTTGGGTGGGTCTGGGAGGGCGCAGCCATCCCAGGAAGAACCTTTTTTCATCCCGTCAGAGTGCGGCGGAGCCGCATGGGTGGCTGAAGTGACCATCGTGCGTCGCGTTCCGCCCCCCTCCCAGCCTCCCCCCGCTGGGGGGAGGAGCCGGGTTCCCGCCCCCGGTGGGGGAGGTCTGGAGAGCGGGCCGTCACCTTCGTTGCAACGGATTGCCGCTCGAGCAGGGGGATGGGGGAACCGGGTTTCCCCATCCCCCACCCGGTGGGAGGGTTTGAGAGGGCTGCGCCACCGGCGCTGGTTGCTACGGAGTGCGGGCGGGCGAGACGCTCGCCCCACCCGGGCCGCGCGGGGACGGGCGCCGTTCCTGAAAGCCTACTCCTCCCCGCTGGCGCGGCGGCGGGCGCGTTCCTTGGCCGCGCGCAGGCGCGCCAGGGGATCATCGGCCGAAGCGGATGGCGCCGTCGGCGGCGGCGCGACCGGAGGAGGGGCGGGCGGCGGTGGTCCCGCCGGGTCGCCGGGGGCGGCAACGCTGGTAGTGGTTGACGGCGCCGGGGCCTCGGGCGGCGTGGGACCCCCGATACGCTCTTGCGCGCGTCGTTTGGCCCCGGCCAATCGCTCCAGGGTCGGATCAACCGGCGCGGGGCGGGCCGGCGCGGCGCGAGGGGTCGCCATCCAGGCCCGGGCCGCGGCGAGGTCCTCACGACGCAGGAGGAGGCGTCGCGCGGCGATATCGAAGACCAGCAACAGCAGCGCCAGGGCAAGCAAGGGCATGGCGATTTCGCGAGCGCGCGTCACGCCGCTATCAACACGATGGAAGGCCGCCGCCGCCTCGGTCAACGTGGCGCCGCCGGTAAGCGCGGCGAGTTCGGCCAGCAGGGCCGGGTTGGCCTGGGCGCCGCGGTACTCCGAGGAATAGGGCACTACCAGGCCGGCTGTCTCCTGCAGCACCGGCCGGCCCGCGGCGGTGCCGCTGATCTGCACCAGGTACGTGCCCGGCGCCGGGCTCTCGAAGCGGCCCTGGTAGGTTTGCGGGCCGACCTGCGGCAAGGTCACCTTGCGCCGGGAGTCATCGGTGCCGATCAGGGTCGCGGTGACCTCCAGGTTCTCCTGCCCCGGGCCGGTGGTCAACCGGATGAGGGTTTCGGCGCCGGCCACCTCCATCTCGGCACTGATCTCCTGGCCGCCGCGGGTGGGCAGCACCGCCCCGACAAGTTGCCCGGCAAAGCGCGGGAAGCCCTCCCAGCGGATCCACTCCGCTGCCCATTTGCCGCGCGCGTCGCTGAGCCAGGCGGCGCTGCGCCCCAACCCGTACTGCCAGATCGCCAGCAGAGGCTGATCATCGTCGGTCTCCAGCACGGCGCGGGCGCTCTCTTTGAGCGTGCTGCCGTTGAAGCCGAAGAGCGGGGGCAGGCCGCCAAGGCCGGCCAGGATCGGGCTTTCGCCGATGGCCACGGGCACGAAGGGGCGTTCAATGATGTAATTGCCGACCGTGGTGATAGTCTCCTGCACGAAGATCTGTGGCACCTCGGCCATATCCTGGGCCGGATAGTAACGCCCGCCGCCGGCAATCGCCAGCCGTTCGAGATAATCGGCCGAACCACTGCCCGCTGCCACGACGGTGAGGGTCATGCCCTGGGCGCGCATACGTTCGGCAATATCCACCTGGTCGCCGCCGGAGCCCCAGCCGTCGGTGAGCAGAATCACGTGCTTGAGCCGGGCGTCCACGCCCTGGAGCAGCGCCTCGGCCTCCAGGAGACCGGCGCGGACATTGGTGGAGCCACGCGGCTCGAGACCCGCAAGCGCGTCGATCACCTCCTCGACCGTCGCGCCGGTGGTCGGCGGCATGGTCTGGACCGCGCGGCTATCGAACGACACGATGCCGAGGGTGTCTTGCGGCCCCAGGAGAGCAGCGGCCTGGGCCACCGCCTCTTTGGCGATATCCACCTTGCGCGTCCCGGCCGCCTGGAGGGGCATGGCGCCGCGCTCGGGGCTGGCGCAGTGGCAGGCATCCATCGAGCCGGACTTGTCAATCACGAAGACGAGGGCCAGGTCGGGCCGTTCCTCGCGGTTGCGCACGTCCATATAGACCGGAAGGGCCGCTTCGATCGGCGTGCGCCCATAGCCGCCGACGCCGAAACTCTCCTCGCCGCCGATCATTACCAGGCCCCGGCCCAGATCGCGGACGTACACCGGCAGGGCGGCCATGGCGCCCACCGGCAGCGCGCGGGCCGGGGTGTTGACCAGCACCACGCTCTCGTAGGCGCTCAGGCCGGCCAGGTCGGTGGGCATCATCTCGGGAACGATAATCTCGGCGATGATATTGGTGGCCTGGAGGCCAGTAGCCAGTGGCTGGGCATCGGCGCGGGTGGCGGCCACCAGCAGCACCCGCGGCGGCCCCTGGACCTGGATCAGCGCCGAGGACTCATTATTCTGCGGGCGCCCATCCTGGTCGGGTTCGATCTGCACGCGGAAGCGCTGGAACCCGGCGCCGGACACCTCGACCTGGAAGGGGACCTCGTTGGAACCGGGTTGGAGTTCGACCCGCCGTTCGGTGATCACCCCCCCATCGCCGATCAGGCGCACGCTGGCGCCCTGGGCCACCGTGCTTTCCACCGTGGCAATCACCGTGGCGCGCTGGTTGTCGCGCACGCGCGCGGGGGCCTCCAGGCGGGCGATCAGCGCCTCGGCATCGCTAGAGTTCAGGGCCAGTTCGACTATATCAATCGGCACCCCCCGCGCGGCGGCCAGACGCGCGGCCTCGATCGCCCGGCCCTCGTTCTCGCCGCCATCGGAGAGCAGCACCAGTCGTTTCTCGGCATCGGCGGGAAAGAGGGCCAGACCAAGCTGGATGGCCTCGGCGATGTTGGTGCGGGTCGTCACCGGCACCGAACTGATGCGCCCCAGACGGCGCTCCTCGTTGGGGGCCCGTTCCACCAGGGCATTGCCGCCGAAGACGACGATTGCCGCCCGGTCGCCCGGCGGCATCTGCTGGAGCGCCTCCTGGATGAAGGTCTCGGCCTGGGCGCGGGTCGAGGGGGGCATCGAATCGCTCCCGTCAAGCAAAAAGACCGTCGTCAGGCGCTCGACGGGAAGCACAAGCTGCGCGCCGGCCACGGCGAGGACCAGCGCGATGGCGATCACACTGCGGAGCGCCACGCTCGTCCAGAAGCGTGCCGGCGTCAACCGGCGCGGGGGGAGCAGCGCAACGGCCCAGATCAGCCCTACCACCATCAGCAGCCAGAGCATCTCGGGGTAGATGAACGAGAGGCGCGGCATAGGCAATCTTTCGGCGGGAAGCGTGACCCGCCGGGGCGGGCCGTGGAACGGTTGTTGGGGCGCGTTGTTTCATTCTACCGGATCGAACGGTGGATTCGCAAGCCCGTCTGAGGCGCCCGCGCCCGCGGCATGCCCCCGACGCACAAAAAATGGTACAATACGTGCGCCGTAACCGCATGCAACCCGGCGGGAACCATCAGGGTTACGTCAAACGAATACCCCCACCCGGTGAGAGGGTCTGGGAGGGCGTAGCCCTCCCGGGAAGTATGTTCATCCCGTCGGTGTGCGGCGGAGCCGCATGGATGGCTGACACAAAAGCGATGGAGCTTTCCCCAGAACTGCTTACCCAGGCGCACTACTGGATGCGCCTGACCCGCGCCCTGGACGAACGGGGCGCCTTTCTCCACAAGCAGAGCAAAATCGTCGGCGGCTACTTTTCGCAGATCGGGCACGAAGCCATCAGTGTCGCCGCCGGACTGGCCCTCGGCCCCGACGATGTGGCGGCGCCGATGCACCGTGACCTCGGCACCTACCTGGTGCGCGGGCTGCACCCCCGGCGCATTCTGGCCCAGTTCCTCGGACGGGCGACGGGCGTCAGTCGCGGGCGCGACGCTAATCTGCACGGCATGGGCGACCTGAGCCTCGGCCTCATCGGGTTCATCAGTCACCTTCCGGCCTCTACCGGGGTCATTGCCGGCGTGGCCCACGCCTTCAAGCTCAAGGGCGAGCCGCGGGTAGCGATGGCCTTCTTCGGCGACGGGGGCGCCAGCCAGGGCCTGGCCCACGAGGCCCTGAACTGGGCCTCGGTCTTCCATCTGCCGATGGTGGTCATCTGCGAGAACAACCAGTACGCCTATTCCACCCCCCTGGCGCGCCAGATGCGCATCGAGCATGTCGCCGATCGCGCCGCGGGCTATGGGATGCCTGGCGTCATCGTGGACGGCAACGATTTCTGCGCGGTGTACGAGGCTGTCACCCAGGCAGTGGAACGGGCGCGCGCCGGCGGCGGCCCGACCCTGATCGAGTGCAAGACCATGCGCATGCGCGGCCACGCCATCCACGACAATATGGCCTACGTGCCGAAGGAGTTGCTGGAAACCTGGGCGCAACGCGATCCAATCGCGCGCTTCGAGGCCCTGCTCCGCGAACGGGGCTTGCTCGATGATGCCGGCCTTGCCGCCCTCCTTGAACGCATCGA
>DAOTYR010000634.1:0-4652 GCA_034434655.1 Chloroflexaceae bacterium | reverse complement strand
ACCCGGCTCCTCCCCCCAGCGGGGGGAGGCTGGGAGGGGGGCTGAACCCTGCGAACGATGGTCACCTCAGACTCAACCCAGGAAGGAAGGGAGCGGCGCGGTTCAATGGGAAAGGCCCGCGCGCAGCAGGAGCTGGTAGGCGATCAGCAGTTGCACCAGGCCGAGGGCGTGGCTCTGGCGCAACTCGCGGCCGTTGAGGTACAGGCCGATCTGTTCAGGGCGCAGGTAGCTGAGACCGGGGAGGGTGGCCCAGATGACTTCTTCGACCGCGGCGGCCTGGGCAGCGCTGATGGACCCGTCGATCTCGAAGATCTCGGTGAGCCGGCCCTCGTCGCGGCCAACGCGCAGCCGCAGGGCCGGGGGCTGGATCTGCCGCGCCAGCACCGGGCCGAGATCAGGGTAGGTCAGGGTGGGTCGGAGCACAAGGCGCACATTGAGGTGGCCGTCGGGGCCTTCGCCGTTGGGGTAAAAGCGCACCACGATGTCGGCCCAGCCCCGCTGGGGCTGGATGAACTCGACCGAGTCGGCGCGACTGCGGGCGATCTCGGCGCGCACCTGCTCGGGGGTATAGCCGCGCAGCACGCAGTCGCGCTGGATCTTCCAGCGTTCGCGCAGTTCCTCGGGAGGATCGAGAAAGACCTTGACGTGGCACGGCTCGCGCAGGCGCGGCGTCGCCAGCCCCAGCAACCCCTCGGCAATAAGAAAGGGCGCCGGCTCCAGCCGCTGACGCCCGTCAACCTCGCCGGTGGCGTGATTATAGACCGGTTTTACGATGGCCTGGCCGCTGGCCAGGCGATGGAGGTGTTCCTCCATCAGGTCAATGTGGTTGCAATCGGGATGCAGGGGGGTCAGACAACGGCGTTCGCGCTCTGTCCGGCTATAGCGGTGGTAATCGTCGAGGCTGAGCGTGGCGACGCGGTCGGGCCCCAGAATGGCGGCAATACCGGTGCTGAGCGTCGTCTTGCCCGCCGCGCTGTCACCCACCACTGCCAGGATAACGGGCCGCTGTTGCATACCCCACACCACCAGGCTCAAAGAAACCATGTTCAAAACATCACATGGTCCTCTGTCTTCAGTATACCCCTCCCGCGCGGGTGGAACGACCGCACGGGGGGCGGTTTCGACCTACCCGGTCGGGTAGGGTAGGGGGGAGCCTGGGGCGCGTTCTCCCGCGCGCGGGAGCAGGAGGCGTGGGGGTGAGGGGACAGGGGCGTCAGGATGCGACAAACACCCCTTGCCCCTGAAAAATGCTCCCCCTGTGAGGGGAGCAGGGGTGGGCATCCGCATGCCCCACATGCGTTTTCTAGCCCGCGCAGGCGGGCCTGGCCCGGTAGAGCCAGCGTCAGGCGCCGCGGTCAACTGCCTGGTGGGGACGGCGGGAGTTGAACCCGCACGCCTTGCGGCACATGATCCTAAGTCATGCGCGTCTGCCATTCCGCCACGTCCCCGTAGGTTCGGTTCGGCGCGAGTATAGCACGCGCCGGATGGGTTTGCAATAGGAGCGGACCGGGGCGGGCATTGCGCCTCCTTGCGACCGATCACAGCCACGTGCTATACTTTTCGGTGCGGTAGCACGCTTCAACAGGCTTCGTGGCCCCGTGCCCCGAAGCGGGGAGCAGCCATGAAGGCTGTCGTTATGGCCGGCGGCGAGGGAACCCGGCTGCGACCACTCACCATCAACCGTCCGAAGCCGATGGTGTCCATCGTTGACCGGCCGGTTATCCAGCACATCATCGAACTCCTCAAGCTCCACGGCATCACCGACATCATCATTACCGTACAGTACCTGGCGAATGTCATTCAGGACTACTACGGTGATGGCAGTCAGTATGGCGTGAACATCACCTATTCCCTCGAAGAGGTGCCGCTGGGCACCGCGGGCAGCGTCAAGAACGCCGAGCATCTGCTCGACGAACCCTTCCTGGTACTCTCCGGCGATGCGCTGACCGACTTCAATCTGACCGAGATTATCGAGCGCCACCTGGCAACGAAGGCGATGGCGACCATTACGCTGACACGGGTCGCCAACCCCCTCGATTACGGCGTGGTGATCACCGATGAGGACGGCAGCGTGCGACAGTTTCTCGAGAAGCCTAGTTGGAGCGAGGTCTTCTCCGATACGGTGAATACCGGCATCTACGTGCTCGACCCCGAGGTCCTGGCCTACGTCGAACGGGGCAAGTACACCGACTGGTCCAAAGATGTGTTTCCGCGCATGCTCCACAAGGGCGACATGATCCAGGGGGTGATCGCCAGTGGCTATTGGACCGATGTCGGCACGATCGAAGAGTACATGAAAGCCTGCGGCGACTACCTCTCGGGGCGGGTCAAACTGCCGCGGCTAGGGCAGAACATCGGCGGCGACATCTGGATCTATGGCGATGTCGAAATCGCTCCCGACGCCCAGCTCCACGGGCCGATCTACCTGGGCAACGGGGTCAAGATCAAGGGTGGCGTGATCGTCCATGGGCCTTCGGTGATCCGTGACTACACCATCGTTGATACACGAGCCAATATTGACCGCTCGATCATCTGGCGCAACTCCTACATCGGCGAGCGCGCCGAGCTCCGCGGGGCCATCGTGCTGCGGCAGTCTACCATCCGCCAGCGGGCCGTGCTCTTTGAGGGTGCCGTGGTGGGCGATGGGGTGCAGATCGGGGCCGGGGCCGTCATCCAGCCCAATGTGAAGATCTGGCCTAGCAAAGAGGTTGATGAGGGCGCCACCGTCTCCAGCAGCATCATCTGGGGGAGCCAGGGCCGGCGCGTGCTCTTCGGGCGGCACGGCGTCACCGGTCTGGTGAACATCGAGATCACCCCTGAGTTCTGCGCGAAGCTGGGAGCGGCCTTCGGCGCGACCCTGCCCCGCAGTTCCACGGTGACGATCAACCGCGATGCCCACTATACGCCGCGCATGCTCAAACGGGCCATCGTCGCCGGCCTGCCCTCCGCCGGGGTCAATGTCTGCGACCTGCAAAATGTGCCCATCCCCGTCGCGCGCTACTACACCTGTGCCACCCATGCCGCCGGCGGGATCCATGTGCGACTCTCACCCTACGATAATCGGGTGATCGAAATCAAGTTCTTCGATGAGCGCGGCCTGGATATTACTCCGGCCACGGAACGCAAGATCGAAAACACCTTCTTCCGCGAGGACTTCCGCCGCGCGTACCTGGACGAGATCGGCCGCATCTCCTACGGCGAAGATATCGAACGCATCTATACCGATGCATTCATCAAGGCCCTGCGCTCCGATGCGCTCGAAACCATTGGTCGCAGTTTTCACCTCGTGGTTGACTATGCCAACGCCAGCACGAGCGCCTTCCTCTCACCGATCCTGCGCCGCTATCACGTGGATGCGGTGGAACTGAACGTCAATCTCGACGAACGCATGGTCTTCCAGGTGCCGGCCCAGTTCGAAGCCGCCATGCAGCGCCTGGCGCAGATTACGCCGGTCGTCGGCGCGCACCTCGGCGCCCGGCTCGACACTGGCGGCGAGCGGCTCTTCATCGTGGATGACACCGGCGCCCGGCTCCATCCGCTCAAGGCCCTGGCTGCCGTTATCGCGCTCGCCATGCGCGCCAATGACGGCGGGACCGTGGCCGTCCCGGTTACGGCGCCGCGGGCATTTGAAGAGATCGCCGCGCGCTACGGCGGGCGCATCGTGCGCACCAAGGCCGCAGTGGGCGCCTTGATGCAGACCGCTGTGCAACATCCCGATCTGCTGCTGCTTGGCGATGGCACCGGTATCTACATGTTCCCTGGCTTCTTCCCCATCGCTGATGGCATGTTCGCCCTGATGAAGTTGATGGAACTGCTCACCGTGACCGAAACCCGCCTCAGCGAAGTGATCGCCGAATTACCGCCGTACTACATGTTCCAGACGCGCACGCCCTGCCGCTGGGAGGCTAAAGGCAAGGTGATGCGCCTGCTGAATGAGCAGTACGCCGAGCGTTCCGCGAACCATATTGATGGCATTAAAATCGAACTGGGCAATGAGTGGGTGCTGATCCTCCCCGATCCCGACGGCCCCTTCTTCCAGGTGATTGCCGAGGGCGCTACCGATGAACAGGCCCGCATCCTGGTCGAGAAATACTCTGGACTGGTTACCAGTCTTCAATAACAGGAGGTATGCGGTGGAGGGGCGCGGGGAGGCGAAACCTCCCCGCATACACCATGCAGGTGGTGCAGGCAACCGGTGCCGCCGGGGAGGGGCGCGGGGAGGCGAAACCTCCCCGCATTCCCCTGTTCCCGCCCGTGGCGGCCTGCCGGCCCGGCGAAACGAGAAACGAATGGAAAGGTTCATGGAGGGCGGCTGCGCCGCCTGGGAGCCTGAGTACGGTTCAAGCCGTGTCTAATCAAAAGGAGCGCACCGATGAGCGAGGACACAACGTCGCGTCCCAGCCGGCCGAGTGATAGGATCCTTGGGACGGTGGAAGGAGTAGTGGCCCCGGTTGCGCGCTTCGGTTACGGCCTGCTCGACCTGGGTCTGGGCCTGCTGCCGCCCCAATCTCGCCAGCATATGCGCAATGCCATTCGCGAATTGAGTTATGCTTTCGCGAGCCTGCCGCGCAACTTCGCTGACATCGCCGGGCGCGAAATCGAGCCCTGGGCGGTTCGAGGCGATGTAGAAGCCGCGCTCATCGCGCGCACCG
>DAOTYR010000633.1:0-4538 GCA_034434655.1 Chloroflexaceae bacterium | reverse complement strand
TTGTGAACCTGAGAGAAAGAAGGGCGTGGCGAGGCGGGACCGGACGCGTAGGGAAGGGTTCGGGCGGGCGCAGCCCTTTCGAGAAGAAGACGTAGTTTCACCGCGTGGCGGGTTGCATGCCAGCCGTCCATGCGACGCCGCCGCGCAACAACAGGATGCACAAAGGTTTTCCTGGGAGGATTGCCCGCCCTGGTCCCTCTCGCGGGCGGGGGCCGGGCACGGGCGTGTGGGGTAGCGCGGGCGAGCAGAGGTATGGGGAAACCCGGTTTCCCCATACCCCCACCCGGTGGGAGGGTTTGGGAGGGCGTAGCCCTCCCAGGAAGGATGTTCATCCCGTCGGTGTGCGGCGCGAGCCGCACGCACGGCTTATGTGCAACGTATTGGGTCTAAGTTGAATCGTGCCTGACCTGTGAGGTTCTGGCATCTACCGGCCAACACCAAGGATCTCAGCGACGTTGTCCACGGCTTCAAGAGCGTCGCGACCCAGGAAGGTGCCGGGCATTTTCTGGGTCAGCACCGGGTTCAGGTTGAAGGCCCGCCCGCCGTAGCCAAAGTGGGGCGTTGGCGGCGGCAGGGCGAGGATGGCGCGACCGGTTTCGAGGAGCTGGGTCGCCGTCTCGGTGGTTGAGGCCGACATCGCCACCAGGTCGGGCTGCAGCTTGCGCACGGTTTCGAGGAGATCGCGCAGGGGCACCTCAGGACCGAGGTAGATCACCTGCCAGCCATGGCGCACCAGGAAGACCGCGAGCATCAATGCGCCGAGGTCGTGCTGCTCGCTGGGAGCGCAGGCCACCAGCACCAGGCCGCGACCGTCGGTGATGTTATAGGTATTGAAGAGCCCTGACAGCTTGCGGCGAATAAACTGGGTCGCGAAGTGTTCAGCCGTGACGGTGAGCTTACCGGCGTGCCACTGCTCGCCGATCTCCACCATGGCCGGCTGCACCAGTTTCAGAAAGACATCTTCGAGCGGATAGAGAGCGAAGGCCTCACCCAGGATCTGCTCGGCGCGGGTCGAGTCGTAGTCCGTAAGAGCGGCGACCAGGCGGCTGTTCAGGCGTTCCCAGGTATGGGGCTCCGTATCAACGGCGGTATTCAACCAGGAGAGATTTGACTCATTGCCATCGTTCATGAGGGCGATGGCCTGGCTGATCGTCAGCCCTTCGGCGGTTCGGTCACGCAGCCAGCGGATGGTGGCGATGTCGCGCTCGGAGTACAGGCGATGCCCGCCATCGGTGCGCTGGGGCCGCGGAATACCGTAGCGTCGCTCCCAGGCCCGGAAGGTGTCGGCGGGAACGCCGGTCTCCTGCGCGACGGCCTTGGTATTGTAGCGCGGCTTGTCCGAGAATTGGAACAGGAAATGTTGTTGTGCCATAGCCGACAGCCTTTCACGCGGCAGGTTGCCTCGTGAACAGAGGCACATATTCTAGCACGCACATGCGCGATGGGTGCGTGGAGGACCGCTAATTCTGCAATTACATTGTATCACGCTGCACAAAACCCGTCAATGAAATGCACAGTAAACATTGGCGTTCTCGCCGGACGGGTCGCCCGGACTTGCGACATCGGCAAGATCGGCTATAGTACAGGCTATGCGCGCGCTCATCACCGGCATTAATGGCTTTGTCGGCGGGTATCTGGCTGATTACCTGCTCAGCGAGGGGCGCTACGAGGTGTGGGGATTGGCCCGCGCCCCGGAGCGGGTGCCTGCGGTGCTGTCCGGGCGCATGGGGCTGGTCTATGCCGATCTCAACGACGCGGAGGCAACCGCGCAGGCCCTCCTGACGGTTCAGCCGGCGCTGATCTTTCATCTTGCCGGGCAACCCTTCGTTCCTGAGTCCTTTCGTGACCCGGCCGGCACGCTGAGCACCAACATCCTGGGGGCGCTGCATCTGTTTTTGCCCATCATCGAGCACCGCCTGCCGGCGCGGATCCTGGTGGTAGGCACCAACGAGGAGTACGGCGCGATTACGCCTGACGATCTGCCCGTGGATGAAGACACGCCGCTGCGGCCCGCCAATCCCTACGGGGTGAGCAAGGCGGCGCAGAGCCTGCTGGCGCAGCAGTATGCCTTGAGCCACGGTCTCGACATCATCCGTGTGCGCCCGTTCACCCACATCGGCCCACGCCAGAATGAGCGCTTTGTCACCGCCGCGTTCGCCCGGCAAATCGCCCGGATCGAGTGCGGCTTGCAGCCGCCGGTGATGCAGGTTGGCAATCTCAGCGCCCAGCGTGATTTCACTGATGTGCGCGATATCGTGCGCGCCTATGCCCTCGCCGCCGAGCGCGGCGAACGGGGCGCTGTCTACAATGTAGGCTCCGGACGGGCGGTGATGGTTGGCGATCTGCTCGAGATGTTGCTGGAGGCCAGCGCCACTCGCGTTGAAGTGCAGGTGAACCCGGCGTTGATGCGCCCGATTGACATTCCCGTGGTAGTATGTGATCCGCGGCGCATCCAGGCGCAAACCGGCTGGGAACCGCGCATCCCGTTACGGCAAACCTTGCACGATATTCTGGTTTACTGGCGTGAAACGGTACGGCGTGAGCTTGCCCGCCCCGAAGCGTAACAATACTGTCATCGCTGGCCTCCTCCCCGTTCAACTCACCGCAGAGGTCGAGGCGTAAGATCAGGCCGGTTGTGCGCGGTACGCGCGCGCCCTTCACGCTATCGAGGTGCCATCTATGAAAGCTGTGATCCTGGTTGGAGGTCTCGGAACGCGGTTGCGTCCACTGACCTGTAACACGCCTAAACCGATGATCCCCCTGGTCAACCAACCCTTCATTGAATGGATGCTGCTGCGGCTCCGTGAGCAGGGCATCACCGAGGTCATCCTGGCGGTGCAGTACCTTGCCAGTCGCTTTCGCGAGAGTCTCGGCGATGGTTCGCGCCTGGAACTGAAGATCCATATCGTCGAAGAGACCGAACCCCTCGGTACCGCGGGGGCGGTGAAGAACGTCGAACACCTCCTCGATGGTCCCACCTTCGTCTTTAACGGCGACGTGATGACCGATCTCGACCTCCGGGCCATGCTGGCCTTCCACCGCGAGAAGCAAAGCAAGGTGACCATCTCGCTCACGCCGGTGGAGGATCCCACCCAGTTCGGTCTCGTCGAGATGGATCGCCAGAACCGTGTCCAGCGCTTCCTGGAAAAGCCCGGTCCTGAGGATATCACCACCGATCTGATCAACGCCGGCACCTACATTATCGAGCCGGAAGTGTTTCGCTACGTGCCGCCGAAACAGTTCTACATGTTCGAGCGCGGCCTCTTTCCGGTCATGCTGCAAACCGGCGACCCCATGTTTGGCTTCCCCTCCCGCGCATACTGGACCGACATCGGCAAGCCTCAAACATACATTGATGTTCACCACGACATTCTGATCGGCAAGGTGGCCTACAACTTCCGGGGTCGGCAGATTGCCGATCGCGTCTGGCTGGAAGGCGACGCGGAGATCCACCCCAGCGCCCAGGTGGTGGGGCCGGTGGTGATCGGGCCGGGGACGGTGATCAAGCGCGGCGCGCGGGTGATTGGCCCGACGGTGATCGGCGCGCGCTGTGTGATTGGCCCGGAGTGCAACATCGAGGGCGCCGTGTTGTGGGACGATAATGTGCTCGATGAGGGCGTGGTCCTGCGGAACTGTGTGCTCGGCAACAAGAACGTGATCGGGGAACGCTCGCACATCACCGAGGGGGCGATTGTGAGCGATGGCTGCAGCCTGGGCGCGGATAACCGCCTGGAGCGCGGCATCCGCATCTGGCCGAACACGGAACTGGGCGACCGCGCGATTTCGTTCTGAGGCGTGGTGCGCAACCCTCCTGGGAGGGTGGATAGGGAAACCGGCTTTTCCCGCATCCCTGCCCGCCGGAGGGGCTGGCCCTCACGCAGGGTAGGGGGAAATCGGGTTTCCCCATTCCCCCACCCGCGGGAGGGTGGGGGAGGGCTGCGCCCTCCCAGGAACAACCTGTTTTCATCCCGTCGGGGTGCGGCGCGAGCCGCATGGGTAGCTCACGTGAACATGGCCCCTCGGAGGAGGGGGATGGGGAAACCGGGTTTCCCCATCCCTCAGCGGACGCGGGCCGGAGGCCCGCGCACCCAGGCCCCGGCCCCTGGGAGGGTTTGGGAGGGCGCAGCCCGCGCGCCGGGGGCGTGGGGAACCCGGGGTTCCCCATTCCCCCACCCGGGGGCGGGTCTGGGAGGGCTGCGCCCTCCCAGGAACAACCTTATTTTCATCGCGGCGTTGTGCGGCGGAGCCGCATGGAGGGCTGATGTGAACATAGGCCGGGAGCGCGGGCAAGATGCCCGCGTAGACGCGACGAGGGTGGGACGCCCGCGCTCCCGGGCGCGTGGGTTACCCCAGGTGTGAACAGTTACCCTGCAGCAGAAAATGGCAGATATGTTACAATTGGCCCCATCCGGCGTAACAGGAAAGGAGCGGCACCTATGAGCAACACCGGCGTTTCGAGTCCAGGTACCCTTGCGCAGCGGTTGGTGCCTGTGCAGGGCGCACTGCAACGGCCCTTCGTCCGCGATGGCCTGCTGGTT
>DAOTYR010000632.1:0-2402 GCA_034434655.1 Chloroflexaceae bacterium | reverse complement strand
TTCTGCTCTTCCCGTTCACCCCCGCGCTGAGCCAGCGCCTGCCGCTGGCGCCGACGATCCTGCTGGCGGTGATCTGCGCCGGTCTGGTGTTGCAGCCGCAGGTCCTGGCCCGCGGGCTGAACTGGCTGTTGCGGCGCTGGAAGCGCGAGCCGCTCACCACCGTGCTGACCGTTCCCGGCGCCCTGGCAGCCCTCTTCCTTCACACGTTGCTCTGGCTGAGCGGGGGGGTGATCTTTTTTCTCATGGTGCGTTCAATTTACATGGTCAACTGGGAACTCTTGCCGGTGTTCGTCCAGATCTGGGTGGCCAGCGGCCTGATAGGCTACATTTCATTTTTCGTTCCCATTGTGCCTGGCGTGCGCGACATGAGCATGATCGCGCTGCTGACCATCGTCGTCCCGCTCTCGGTGGCGCTGATCATCGCCCTGCTGGTGCGGTTGTGGATCACGCTGAACGAGTTGTTCTGGGCCGTCGTCTTCTCGCGGTTATGAATTATCTGGCGGGTTGAGGGGCAGCGCAATTCGGATGCGCCTACCAGCAACCCGCGGGGTTGCATGCTCGCCTTCCCCAACGGGCAGGGGGATGCGACAACCGGGCCTCCCCTGCTTCTCCCCCATCTGAAAGACCATCCTATGCCCTGGTACCCGATCGAGATCCGCCACAGCCCAACCGAACAGGCCGAACAACGCGCCTATGATCGCATCTACAACGAGTGTGGCCTCCATCAGCGCGACTCGCTGTACCTCTGGTTCCTCGACCAGGTGCGCCGCTTCGCGCCGCCACCGGCGCGCCTGCTCGATGTCTCGTGCGGCGAGGGCGATTTTCTGCGCTTTGCGCGCCGGGCAGGGTACAGCGTCACCGGCTTCGACTTTTCCCTGGCCGCGCTCCGACACATTGATCGACGGGAGGCCAGGAGTATCGCAGTGGTTATGGCGAACGCCCAGCGACTGCCGTTCGGCGGAGCGAGCTTTGATGTAATAACCAACATCGGCAGCCTGGAGCATTATTTCGACCCGGGTCAGGCGATCGCCGAAATGGCACGGGTGCTGCGACCAGGGGGCGCGGCGATCATCCTGGTGCCCAACGCCTACGGGATCTTCGGCAACGTCCTGCACGTCCTGCGCCACGGCGAGGTCTTCGACGACGGGCAACCCCTGCAACGCTACGCCACCCGGCGTTCCTGGGAGCGCCTGCTGGCCGAACACGGGTTGATGGCCCGCCGGGTGCTGGTCCTCGAGCGCCCCTTTCCACGCACGGCGCGCGACTTCTGGTGGATGGCCCGGCGCCCGCACACGTTCCTGCGGGCGGTGTTTGGCGGCCTGGTGCCGCCCAATCTGGGGAACCTGTTGATCTTTGTGTGTGCCCTGCCGGAGCAGGGAGAATGAAAAAGGGTCTGGAAGGGCTGCGCCCTCCCGCGGGCGGGAGTGGGGGAAAACCCGGTTTCCCCAATCCCCTCGCCGAGGTCCTATGTTCACGAGAGGCCCCATGCGCGGGGCGCACCACGCCCGATGCAACCGGCCCGGGAGCGCGGGCAGGACGCCCACGCCACGGCTCCGCGGGCACGGTGCCGGCCCTCTCCCGGACCCTCCCCCACTGGGAGAGGGCACCCGGCTATAGGCGCGAACGTAACGGGCGAGGGCTTCCTGAAGCGGCAAAATGGAAGATCACCCGCTCAGAATCGCCCCTGAAAGCCCGTCGAGAGCTGTACCCCCCGGGCTGTATCGCCCTCTGGCAAGCCGTCTGTGGCTTCACAGAGCCACACGCTTACGTTCGCGCTTATAGGGCACCCGGCGCCTCCCCCCAGTGGAGGGAGGCTGGAAGGGGGGCTGAACGCGGCGCACGATGGTCACCTCAGCCATCCATGCGGCTCCGCCGTACCACGCCGCGATGAAGGTTGTTCCTGGGAGGGCTGCGCCCTCCCAGACCCTCCCGTAGGTCGGGGCCCGGGTGCGCGGGCCTCCGGCCCGCGTCCGCTGAGGTATGGGGAAACCCGGTTTCCCCATGCCCCTCGCCGAAGGCGTAGGTTCACGTTAGGGTACAATAAACGGTGTACCGCGATGGCACCGCCCCGCCGGGTGCGTCCTGTCACGTGAGAGGGCTACAGTGTAGCCGGTCGGGATGAAACAACGCTTACCCCAATATGAACCTGGATTGTGCCTTCCTTGAAGGGACCCGCATGTGCTGAACCCATGGGCCGCGTGGCGCGAGGCGTCGCGTATCGGAGCGACTGCGCGCGCCGGGGAAGCCACGGGTGAGCGCGAGTCAGCGCGCGCCCTGGTGATGCGCCACGGCTGGAACACCGTCGCCTGCCAGATCGTCAACCCCGGCCTGCGTTACTGGTTTGCCCCTGACCAGATGGCGGTGGTGGGTTTTGTCGAGGCTGGCCGGGCCTGGGTGGCCGC
>DAOTYR010000631.1:0-2155 GCA_034434655.1 Chloroflexaceae bacterium | reverse complement strand
AGGCAGCGCCGCTGGTCGGGGGGAGGATGAGGGCTGGAACGGTTCAGAAGGGCGTGGTCGCGCCCTTCACCGGCGCTGCGCAACGCAGGCTTCGCGACGTCCGGGCAGCAGGGGGAGAGGGACGAGGTGGTGGGATGGGTCAGATGGGACGCGCGCGACGAAACACGTCACGGTCATTGGTAGTCGGTAAGGTAAGGGTTGCGGCGAACTCCCGCCCCTTCCCAACCCTCCCCGCGGCGGGGGGAGTTGGAAGGGGACAGCCAGGGTCATTTCATTCACAGACTCATCAGCCGTCCATGCGGCTCCGCCGCACAGGAACAGGATGAACATAGGTTCTTCTTGGGAGGGCGCAGCCCTCCCAAACCCTCCCGCGGGCGGGAGTATGGGGAAACCCGGTTTCCCCATACCCCGGCGTGAGGGCCAGGCCCTCCCGCGGGTGGGGGCGTAGGGAAACCTGGTTTCCCCACGCCCCTGCTCCAGCAGCCTATGTTCACGTCAGGCGATCTAGGTAAAATTATAGGCGCGCGGGCTACGCGCCTCAATAGTCAAAAGGTACCGGGTCGGCGAGCAGCGAAAGTTGCTGCCGTTTCCTGTGCAAAAGGTGGACAAAGCGTCCCACGTGGCGTATACTAAAGCATATGGAGCACCAATACCCCTACCTTCAAGAAGAATTCGTGGTGGTCGAGGCGCCGCTGGAGCGGGTGGAGGCGGTGATGACGGAGCGCGCGCTCATGACGCGCTGGATGTCGCCGGCGGTGCGCTTCGAACCACTGGAAACGTGGAGCTTCGAGCAAGGAGCGCGCTGGCGGCTCACCCTGACGGGGCTGGGCCGGGCCCTGGAGGCGCACTACGTCGTCCACGACCGGCAGCCGGGGCTGGTCCTGTGGGCCTTCACCGGCTTCTGGGAAGGCTTTGACGCCTGGCACTGGCGCCCGTTCCAGGGCCATGCGGGCCGCACGCTGATCCAGAACCGTATCGAGTATAATCTACGTATTCCTATCCTGGATGTGCTCTGGCCGGCGACGGTGGGGCCGCTCATGGGATGGGACGCCAGGGTGCAGATGCGCCGCTTGAAGAGCGTGTGCGAGGAGGCTGGCGGTGTGGGATTTTAGATTTTAGATTTTAGATTTTAGATTTTAGATTTTGGATTTTAGGCATGGTTCAAACGCACGTGACCGTTTGCCTCGACACGGGACCACGGGGGAGGTTGTGCAGGAGTCCGGCTCCTCCACACCTCCGCGCCAGACTGTCAAGCGCAAATCGCAGGTCTGGTGGGTTGAGGGTTTGAGAGGGCGTAGCCCTCCCAGGAACAACCTTTTCTCTCTCATTGCAGATGCGGGCCGGAGGCCCGCGCACCCAGGCCCCGGCGCGCGAGAGGATGCGGGGGGGCGCAGCCCTTCCAGGAACAACCTTATTTTCATCCCATTGGTGTGCGATGTAGCCGCATAGGTGGCTGATATGCGCGCCAGCGGGCGGCTGACCCGCGGGCGCGGCAGAAAGCGAGGGGAGGCAATGGCACGACCAATTCTCCCGATGACCGAGAAGTGGCGACGCGAGTTTATCCAGCCCCGTGGCCCGTCGAATGTGCCGCAGGTGGGTGAGGTCGCGCCGGATTTTACGCTGCCGTACGCGTTGCTGACGCGCAATGCCGCGGGCGAGGAGCAGGTGGAGTATGGGCGCACGCTGACCCTCAGCGCCCTGCGGGGGCGCCCGGTGGTGCTGAACCTGACGCGCATCGTCAGTGACCGCTTCTTCTGACCGCATTGCGCGCCGCAGCTGGATGCTTTGCGGGAATGGTATGGCGAGTTTGTTCGACGCGACGTGTACCTGCTGGTGGTGAGTAGCACCGATCTGGAGATGACGAGCTTCGTGGCCGAAACGCTGCGCGCTCCGTACCCGGTGCTGAGTGACGCCGAGTGGTCGGTATTCTACCGCTACGGGATGGGTTCGGCAATGGGTGTGCCGCTGCCCGGAACCTTCGTCATTGACGCCGAGGGCGTCATCCGCTGGGAATGGGTCGCGCCCCTGTCGGTGGTGTTTTCCCCGCCGCGCCCGCCGGAACTCTTGCAGGTGATTGATGAGCTGGGTCTGGCGGGAGGAGAGAGAGCCAGCCCGGGATGATGGCTTCCCCTTGCCGGGGTGGCCCCATGATCCT
>DAOTYR010000630.1:0-2365 GCA_034434655.1 Chloroflexaceae bacterium | reverse complement strand
ACCAGCTCCTGCTGCGCGCGGGCCTTTCCCATTGAACCGCGCCGCTCCCTTCCTTCCTGGGTTGAGTCTGAGGTGACCATCGTTCGCAGGGTTCAGCCCCCCTCCCAGCCTCCCCCCGCTGGGGGGAGGAGCCGGGTTCCCTCCCCCAGCGGGGGAGGGTCAGGGAAAAGGCTGTCACCGTGCCTGCGGAGCCGTGGTGCGGGCGGGACGCCCGCGCTCCCAGGTCATGTTCATTGGGCGTTGGGCGCCATGCGCATGACCGTCTCACGTGAACATAGGCTGCTGGAGCAGGGGAATGGGGAAACCGGGTTTCCCCATTCCCCCACCCGCGGGAGGGCCTGGCCCTCACGCAGGGGCATGGGGAACCCGGGTTTCCCCATGCCCCCAGCCGGTGGGAGGGTCTGGGAGGGCTGCGCCCTCACGCAGGGGCATGGGGAACCCGGGTTTCCCCATGCCCCCGCCCCGCAGAGGCACGGGGAACCCGGGTTTCCCCATGCCCCCGCCCGCGGGAGGGTCGGGGCGGCGCGGCCCCTACGCTGATGCGGGCCGAAGGCCCGCGCACCCAGGCCCTGGCCCCCGGGAGGGTTTGGGAGGGTGGAGTCCTCCCGGGAGCCAGCGTATGTTCATCCGTCGGCGTGCGGCGAGGTCGCATGGACGGCTACCGTGAACATAGGCTGCTCACCTACGCGCATGCGGCGCTGACCCCCCTCCTAACCTCCCCCCGCGGGGGGGAGGCGCGGGACGCCCGCCCCCCACCGGGGGGTGGGCTGGGGTGGGGGGCAGTCACCTTGCCCGCGGAGCCGCGACGCGGGCGGGCCGCCCGCGCTCCCAGGCGATGTTCATCGGGCGTTGTGCGCGAATCGCATGGACGGCTGAAGTGAATATGGTATACTCCCAACAATGGTCGCAGGAGGAAAGGAACCCGCCGTGAGCGCGAAACAATGGTCCAGCCCGCCGCCAATGCAGATTGATGTCACGAAGACCTACCGGGTCACGATGGAAACCAATAAGGGCGTCATCGAGCTTGAGTTATATCCGCAGCACGCCCCGCTGACCGTCAACAACTTCGTCTTCCTCGCCAACCAGGGCTTCTACGATGGCGTGGTTTTCCATCGCGTCATCAAGGACTTTGTGATCCAGGGCGGCGATCCCACCGGCACGGGCACCGGCGGTCCCGGCTATCGCTTCCGCGACGAGACGATGGGCAACCCCCTGACCCACGAACGCGGCGTGATCTCTATGGCCAACGCCGGCCCGAACACCAACGGCAGCCAGTTCTTCATCGTCTACGCGCCCCAACCCCACCTGAACGGCAAACACACCGTCTTCGGGCGCGTGACCAGCGGCATGGACGAGGTCTGCGACAAGATCGTGCAGGGCGATCGTATGATCAAGGTCACCGCCACCGCGGTGTAGGCCCAGGGCGCGCCCCGCCTGCTCGCGGGGTCGCCCCGCCCCTTCGCGGGATTGCCCCGCCCTTCCAATGCATTCCCGCCAGCGCGCGGCGGAGCCGCATGGACGGCTAACGTGAACATACGCCCCAGGAGTGTGGGGAAACCGGGTTTCCCCATCCCTCAGCGGACGCGGGCCGGAGGCCCGCGCACCCAGGCCCCGCCCCCTGGGAGGGTTTGGGAGGGCGCAGCCCTCCCGGGAACAACCGTATGTTCATTGCGGCGTTGTGCGGCGCAGCCGCATGGACGGCTAACGTGAACATAGGCTGCTCACCTACGCGCATGCGGCGCTGAACCCCCCTCCTAACCTCCCCCCGCTGGGGGGAGGAGCCGGACTCCCTCCCCCCAGCGGGGGGAGGGCTGGGGAGGGGGGCAGTCACCGTGCCCGCGGAGACGCGACGAGGGCGGGCCGCCCGCGCTCTCAGGCAATGTTCATCGCGGCGTTGTGCGGCGGAGCCGCATGGACGGCTGATGTGAACATGGGGGAACCAGGTTCCCCCATACCCCACCCGGTGGGAGGGCCTGGCCCTCCAGCAGGGGGATGGGGAAACCTGGTTTCCCTATCCCCCCAACCGGTGGGAGGGTTTAGGAGGGCTACGCCCTCCCAAGAATTATTTTCACCCCGTCGGTGTGCGGCGGAGCCGCATGGACGGCTGATGTGAACATGGGGGAACCAGGTTGCCCCATCCCCCCGCCCGCAGGAGGGGTTGGGAGAGCGCAGCCCTCGCGCAGGGGGATGGGGCAACCGGGTTGCCCCAGACTCCACTTTGAAGGAAACAGCGGAGGAAACGATGCGTATCACCATCGAAATCGACGAACAGGTGGCGCGGGTGCGAACGCTCGAGCACGAAGAGGCCCGCGCCGGCCTGGCGGAACGTGGCGCGTTCCAACTCCCGGCTAACGATGGAGGCGGC
>DAOTYR010000629.1:0-8736 GCA_034434655.1 Chloroflexaceae bacterium | reverse complement strand
CCGCCGCGGGCGGAACGGCAGGTGCGGGGTGGCACGGCCTCTGTGCATCCTGTCAACGGTAACGTAGGGGGTGAACCATACGCCTGAGGCGTGGTTCAAAACCTGCGGTTTGCGCTTGACCGTCTGGCGGGGAGGTGTGGAGGGGCCTGGCCTCTCCCCACCTCCCCCGTGGTCCCGTGTCGAGGCGAACGGTCACGTGCGTTTGAACCATGCCTAGAGTAATAGTTTTCTGTTATACTGCGCTCGGAGTCATGCGCAGTTTGAGTATGACCCCGCAGCATGGCACTCGGCGATACCGGACCAGAGCATCAGACCGTTGGGCGCGCTCCAAAAGCGTAGAGGCGCCACCAAAGGTTCAGTGACAGGATGTATGCAGTACATCGCGGCGGGGAAACTGCCGGCGCTTCGCCGGGCCGCCTGGCCACTAACGTGAACATGGGGAAACCAGGTTCCCCCATCCCCCCGCCCGCAGGAGGGTTTGGGAGGGCAAAGCCCTCAGGCAGGGGGATGGGGAAACCCGGTTTCCCCATAGCCCCACCCGGTGGGAGGGTTTGGAAGGGCTACGCTCTCCCAGGAGCAACCTATGTGCATCCCGTCGGGGTGCGGCGCGAGCCGCATGGACGGCTAACGTGAACATACGCTCTCGGCGAGGGGATGGGGAAACCGGGTTTCCCCACGCCCCTGCCCGCGGGAGGGCCCGGCCCTCAAGCAGGGTATGGGGAAATCCGGTTTCGCCATACCTCCGCCCGCGGGAGGGTTTAGGAGGGCTGCGCCCTCCCAAAAATAACCGTATGTTCATTGCGGTGTTGTGCAGCGAAGCCGCATGGACGGCTGATGGGGAACGAGCGGTTCGGGGAGAGCCTGCGGCCCTCTACTCCTCCCCGCCGGGAGGCAACGGCACAACTCCCGTCAACATTCTGATCTCATGAAGTGTTTCAATGGAATCACTTCCAACAATCAGTATCATAATTGGTGTCTATAATGGCGCCGAGATGATCGGAGAATGTTTAGAAAGTCTCCTCGATCAGAATTACCCATCATACTTATATGATGTTATTGTAGTAGAAAATGGGTCTACTGACAATACCATAGATATTGTTCGCCGCTATCCTGTGCGGCTCTACCAGAATCCAACCCGGGGTCTGGCGTCAGCGCGCAACTATGGGCTCCTGCAAAGCGACGCAGAGATTATCGCCTCGACTGACGCTGATTGCATTGCCCATCCCGACTGGCTGCGTGAACTGGTCAGGCCATACGCGGATCCAGAGGTAGGCGGGGTTGGAGGTTACATTGCGGCTTACGCGCGCGACGAGCGCACCATGGTCGAGTTGTTCCTGGAAGAATACGCTCCTCTGATTAATTTCATTAGCGGGGAGCACGAATTCTTGCCGCACCTGCTGGGCGCCAATGCCTCATATCGCCGACACCTCTTGTTGCAGATCGGAGGGTACAACGAGCGGCTGATCACGGCGGAAGACGTTGATGTGTCCTGGCGCATCCAGCTTGAGACAGGCGCGCGGCTAGTGTACGCCGAAAAGGCGATCATCTATCACCATCACCGGACGACCGAGCACGGATTGAAACGCCTCTATCAGCACTACGGATTCGGTGAGATTCTGCTCGACACCCTGTATCGCGAGTGCGATGGCTACCCACGTGATCTGAACTTTCAATGCCGGCGCATCATGGGCCAGATGGCGGCGCTCCCGCGCTATATGCTTTCGATGCTGGTGCGTCGGTGGCGCCTGGTTCGTGGGAGAATCAGCCCCTATGAAGCAGAAGTGTCGCGTCTCTGGCTGTTAATCGAGTGGAGTAACATCCGGGGCAAACTGCGCGCTCTGAAGGCCACGCGCCTGATGCGCACCGCCGAGCCAATCCTGGCGAGCGATCGTGACAGTCTGATCCAGTTGCTCTATGGAACAACCCATGGTTAACATAAACATAGCTGTCTAGAGGGAGATGGGGAAACCAGGTTTCCCCATCCCCCCTGCTCGAGGGCTGCGCCCTCCCAAACCTTCCCGCGGGCGGAGGTATGGCGAAACCCGGTTTCCCCATACCCCTGCTTGAGGGCCAGGCCCTCCCGCGGGCGGAGGTATGGCGAAACCCGGTTTCCCCATCCCCCCTGCTCGAGGGCTGCGCCCTCCCAAACCCTCCCGCGGGCGGAGGTATGGCGAAACCCGGTTTCCCCATACCCCTGCTCGAGGGCCAGGCCCTCCCGCGGGCGGGGGCGTGGGGAAACCCGGTTTCCCCATACCCCTCGCCGAGAGCGTATGTTCACGTTAGGGCATCCCAACCTGGCAGAAGACGAGCGCTCAACGTATGTTGACCCATCTGCGTGAACTGGCCGGCGCCTACGAATTGCTCTATGTCTGGACGCTCCGTGATTTTAAGGTGCGCTACAGTCAGTCCCTGCTCGGCGCGACATGGGCCATTCTACAACCTCTGTCGCTGATGATCGTCTTCAGCCTGATCTTTGCCCTGTTCATCCGTGTCCCGACCGAAGGAGTGCCCTACCCCGTGTTCGCCTACAGCGCCCTGCTGGTCTGGACGTTTTTTGCTAATTCCCTGAGCATGGCATTCCCCAGTCTGGTGAATAACATCAATCTGGTCAGTAAAATCTATTTTCCGCGCGAGATCATGCCTATCGCCGCCAATCTGGTCGCGATGATTGATTTTGTCATTGCCGCGGTTATCTTTGCGCTGCTGATGATTATATACAAGATTTCAGTCGGATGGACGATCATCTTCCTGCCTTTACTCTTCTTGATACAGGTTGTATTCACGTTGGGCATAAGCCTGGCGGCCTCGGCGATCAATGTATTTTACCGCGATGTGAGGTTCGTTATTCCTCTGGTGTTGCAAATCTGGATGTACCTCTCTCCCGTCATTTATCCGGCAAGTCTTGTGCCAGAACGCATCCAACCGCTCTACTTTTTGAATCCAATGGCAACGCTGATTGAAAGTTACCGCCGGGTTGTTTTCTTTAACCAGCCGCCTGACTGGTTCTACCTGGGTGTCACCACAGTGATCACGACTGTGGTTGCGATGGTGTCGTATCATTATTTTAAACGCGCTGAGCGCCTGTTTGCAGATCTGGTTTAATCAACGTAGAACCGGTGACAGTGCTCTACCCCTGCCTGTCGCAACCTATGGTGATTGAGAAATTAATCCGCTATGCCGGGCTGGCCGTCGGGCTGAAGCCCTCGGCTATGGAATGCGAAGCCCGCCGGCGCGGGCTATACCGGATTATGTATTCAAAGACCATAAGCCCTCGGCTATGGAATGCGAAGCCCGCCGGCGCGGGCTATATCGCATTTAATTCTTAAAGACCATCAGTCTAGAAGCATGCATCGCTGGCAGCCTATGCGTGTCATTGAGTTCGACCGGGTTTCAAAAGCCTACCGTCTCGGCATGGGCCATAGCAGTCTGCGCGAGACTCTGGCCCGTCAGGCGCAACGCCTGATCGGCAGACGCAGCAGCATCCACGATGAACCACCGTTCTGGGCCTTGAACGAGGTCAGCTTTCAGGTTGAACAGGGAGAAATCCTGGGGATTATCGGTCATAACGGCGCCGGCAAGAGCACGATCCTCAAACTGCTCTCGCGCGTCACCTTCCCCACCAGTGGTCAGATCGTGACCCGCGGGCGCATGGCGGCTCTGATCGAACTGGGCGCCGGCTTTCATCCCGATCTTTCCGGTCGTGAAAACATCTATCTCAATGGCGTCATTTTGGGGCTAAAGCGGCGTGAGATTGATGCTCAATTGGATAAGATCGTCGAATTTGCTGAGCTGGAGCAATTCATTGACACCCCTGTGAAACGGTACTCTTCAGGTATGTATGTGCGCCTGGCATTCGCGGTGGCGGCCCATGTGCGCGCGGATCTGATCCTTGTTGATGAGGTGCTGTCGGTTGGGGATGCAGCATTTCAACAACGCTGCCTGACCAAAATGCACGAACTGCACCGCGACGGCGCCACGATTGTCCTGGTTTCCCATAACCTGTGGAGTGTCAGCACCTTCTGCACCCGGGCCCTGCTGCTGCGCGCCGGGCGTATCGTGGCCGAGGGACACCCGGTTGAGGTGATCCAGAACTATCGGCAACAAGAACGGGAAACGGCGCTGGCGCGCGTGCAGGGTCAGGTCGCCAATGGCGCGATGCGCGACGGCGCTTGCAACCAGGAACCCATCGCCTTTGCGGTCAAAAGTGAGCTTCTGAATGCTGAAGGAAAGCCGGAACGGGCTTTTAGCCCTGATGATGCGTTGATCCTGCGCATCACCTATGTGGCGCCTCAGCCGATTGAAACCCCGGCGTTTGTGGTACAAATCCGGCGCGCTGATGGGGTCATCTGCTGTTTTATCAAAAGTTCGGCCGATGATGTGCCTCAGGGAGTATATGGCGAGGGGAGCGTTGTCTTGAGGATCGATCCGCTCCAACTCGTGCCGGATATGTATACGATTGACGTCCGCCTTGAAGATCAACGGCGGGCGCTGGTGTATGCCAACGATACCGGCGGCATCTTTCACGTCAAGGGTTACCTGGAGGGCGCGGGAATTGGTGGCGTGTTCCAACCTCGCGCCAGATGGTTGCACCCGAGCGATGAATGGCATCCGGTGCCGGCGCGCAGCGGTGGAGGACAGCAATGACCCGCAGCATGCCCCGGGTATCGGTGATCATTCCCACCTACAATCGCGCCGACCTCCTGCCGCAAACGATCGAGAGTTGCCTGGCGCAGACCTATCCTGACCTCGAGATCATTGTGGTGGATGATGGCTCGACCGATACCACGGCTGAGGCGGTGGCACGCTATGGCGCGAAGGTTATGTATGTGCGCCAGGATCAGCAGGGTGTGCCCAAAGCCCGGCAGCACGGGCTGCAACGCGCCCTGGGCGAGTACATCACCTTTCTGGATAGCGATGACCTGATGGCGCCGACCAAGATCGAACGGCAGGTGCAGGCGCTCAACGAGCACCCCGAGGTGGGCCTGTGTCACGGCTGGTACTACACCATTGACGAGCATGGCCGGAAACTGGATCTGATGACCGATATGCCAGCGACCGATGTGCTCACTGAATTGATCTGTCGGTGCTTCATCTGGTCAGGAGCGCCCTTGATGCGCCGCGCATGGCTGGACGCCGTGGGTCTTTATAGCAGCGCCTGGGAGCGGTGGAGCTATGACTGGGATCTGTGGCTGCGCCTGGCCCTGGCGGGCTGCCCATTTTATTGTCTTCGCGAGCCGCTCGGCGCGTATCGCATCCACGCCAACGCCCTCTCGTCCAATGTCGAGGTCGTTGACCGGCGCATCTTTGGCATCCTGGACATCGTGTACGCCGACCCCCGCGCGCCGGCGGCATTGCAGCCGGTGAAACGCCGCGCCTATGCGACCTGGCACGCCTGGTTCGCTTTCCAGTACTACGCCGCTCGACGCTGGGAGGAAGCGCAATACCACCTGGAGACGGCCCTGGATGCTGAATGGCCTGAGGTGGCCCATCCAGAGAAATTCGCCATCCAGATCAGTAACCACGCCGTCAATGGGCGCAGCGCCGATCCGCTTGAGTATCTCGACAAGCTCTTCACCCATCTCCCCCCCCGGTTCGAAGGGGTGCAGGCGTACCGCCGCCAGGCCCAGGCCCGCGTCCATGAGACCCTTGCACTGCGCCTGTATCGCTTCGGGGATAGCACCATGGCCGGTGAACATATGGCCCGGGCGGCAGTTCTGGCTCCCGAGGTGGTGTTGCAACCCGATCGATTTATGGATCTGGTTCTGTATCATTCCATGCATCTGTCAGATGATCCGCCAGAGGTGTATATCAACCGGGTGATGCAAAATCTCCCGGCGGAAGCCGGTGTCCTGCGGCCCCTCTATGTGCCATTGCTGGAACGGCTGGGCGGCTGGGCGTACCTGGAGCGCGCCCGCGGCGCGTATGCGAGCGGAGCTTTTCCTGCCGCCAGAGCATATCTTATCCACGCGCTGAACCTCGCCGAACCCACCCTCGCCGCCGATCCTGACGCAATGACGCATATGCTGCTCCAACAGGCTATGCGCCTGCCCGATCCCGAAGGCTACGTCAGGTGGATCCTGCAAAACCTGCCGCCAGCTCTCGCCAGCTTGAAAGCCCGCCGATCACGGATTCTGGGAACCCTCAGCCTCAAGTGCGCCTTCGACAGCTTCGCGGCGGGACGGCGCGTCGAAACGCTGGTCAATGTCCTGAAGGGAATACGCTACTGCCCTTCGAGTATTACCAACCGCGGGGTGATCGCGATCTTCGCGCGGTCGCTGCTGCCAGGACTGTGACAAAAGATAAGGGACAACCCGATGCGCCAGGCACCTAACGCCCCACTCGTGTCGGTGGTTACTCCGACCTACAACCGCTCCAGATTGCTGCGCCTCGCCATCGAGAGCGTGCTGGCCCAGACGTACCCGGCCATCGAGATCATCGTCGTTGATGACGGTTCCAGCGATGACACCCCCGCCGTCGCTGAGAGCTTCGCCGGGCGGATCACCTACATCCGGCAGACCAACCAGGGCGGCGCGGCAGCACGCAATGCCGGGCTGAAGCTGGCGCGGGGCGCGTATATTAACGTCCTGGACGACGACGATCTGATGTTGCCGACCAAGATCGAGCGGCAGGTAGAGGTGCTCGAACAGCGACCTGAGATCGGTCTGGTGCATTGCGGCTACTACATGATCGACCGCGATGGGCGAAAATTGGAGAAGATCTCATTTCTGCCAGATGGCAGACTGGAGGAGCTAATCGTCTTGAATCCAATCTGGTCAGGGGCGCCGCTCATGCGGCGGGAATGTGTGGAGCGCGTCGGCGGCTACCGCCCCCTGGTTGTCGAGGACTGGGATCTCTGGTTGCGGATCAGTCTGGCCGGCTATACCTTTGCCTGCGTTCAGGAACCGCTCGGCGCCTACCGGATGACACCCGGCAGCATTATGTCAAATGTGGCGCGGGTTGAGCACGATGCGATGGCTATGCTCGACGACCTGTTTGCCAACCAGGCTTTGCCGGCGTCGGCGCAGGCACGTCGCAATGACGCCTACGGCACCACCTATCTGTGGTTGAGCTGGCGCTACTATGACAGCGCGCAGTGGGACGCCGCACAGCGGTGCCTGGAACAGGCGCTGCGTTTTATTCCCCAGCTCAAATCTGACGAACGGTTTCTGGTCAACCTGTTGGTGGAAGGGGCTTTCGGCGCGAACATCGCCGACCCGCTGCGGTTTATGGATGGTATGCTCGCCCACCTGCCGCCAGCAGTGCGCCATCTTGAGCGCTATTCGACGCAGATGCGCGCGCAAACGCACCTGGAGGTGGCCCTGCGTCTCTATGGACGAGGCGCCATCGCTGAGGCTCAGGAGCATCTGCGACGGGCGCTGGCGCTCCAGCCAGCCCTCCTCGAACAGCCCGAAGCCTTTGCCGACCGCATGCGCCGTGTCGCCACCCGCCAGCCCGATCTCGATCCCGACCAGTTTACCGAAACGGTCCTGCAATCCCTTCCAGCCGAAGCCCGACCGCTCTTCCGGCTCCGCGCTACGCTGGTGAGCGCTGCGCGTTACGCCGCAGCGTTTGACGATTACCACGCCAACCGCCGGCATCGGGTCATTCCCCACCTTGCTACTGCCCTGCGCTACGATCCCTCAGGGCTGCTGAACCGTGGCGTCGTGGCAATTATGCTCAAATCGCTGCCCGCCTTCCTGGAGCACCGGCTGACCGCCGGGCGCTGAGGCGCCCAGGGGAAACTTCCCGCGCTGCGCCTGACAGGGACTTTCGTTGTCACCCGCCAGATCGGGGGGCAGCATTGCACACCGGGTCTGGTCCTTCACAATACAACACGGAACATGGCGGTATGTCTTCTCTCGTCTCCATTATTATCCCCAGTTACAATAGCGCGCGGTATATTGTCCAGGCTGTAGAGAGCGCGCTCGCCCAGACACACCCCGCGGTCGAGGTGATCGTGGTGGACGATGGCTCAACTGACGCCACGCAGCAGGCGCTGGCGCCCTACCGGTCGCGGATCGCCTGTCTCCACCAGACCAACCGGGGCCCGGCGGCGGCGCGCAATGCCGGCCTGCGCATCGCCAGGGGCGCGTACCTGCTCTTTCTCGACAGTGACGACCTGCTGGTCCCCACAAGTGTGGCGGCAAAGGTGTCCTTCCTGGAGCAGCACCCGCAGTATGGCCTGGTCTATTCGGCCTGGAAGCAAATCAACGACGATGGCTCACGGGTGCTCGGCGAGGTGCGCCCGGCCTGCCAGGGCGATGTGCTTGCGGCGCTGTTGCGCCGCGAGTTCTTTTTTTTCCCCGGCTCGGCCCTGATCCGGCGCGCCTGCCTCGATCGCGTCGGCGCCTTCGACGAAACCGCCTACGGTACCGAAGATGCCGACCTCTGGATTCGCCTGGCCCGCGCCGGCTATGCCTTTGGCTATATTGACGAGCCGTTGTTTGTCTATCGCTTCCACGACTCCAGTATTACCGCAGGGGTGGACCCACGCCAGATTATAAGCTGGCAGATGCACCTCGCCCGATTTTTCGCCGACCCGGCCCTGCCGCCCGCAATCAAAGCGCTCGAAGCCGAGGCCTATGCCATTCTGCACTACGAAACGGCTATGCGCTATTTCCGCATCAGCCGGATCGCCGAGGCCCAGGAACATCTGCGCCAGGCCTGGCAACGCTGCCCAACCCTGGAGGAAGAGCGGATTTTAGATTGCATTGTCGGCGCGGCCCTCGATCCGCG
>DAOTYR010000628.1:0-2075 GCA_034434655.1 Chloroflexaceae bacterium | reverse complement strand
GGAGCGTCTCGATGACGATCTGCCCCGGCAGCCGGACGCGGGTGAGCAACAGGGCCAGCGCCAGACCGACCACGGTGATGCAGACCGTAGCAATCGTCGTTACCTGGACGGAGAGCCAGAAGGCGGGCCAGTTCATTTGGTCATCTCACCGGGCAGCGTAAAACCGTACTTCTTCATGATAGCGTGCCCGTCGGGGCCTTGGACGAAGGCAATGAACTGGCGGGCCTCGGCCTCGCGCGGCGTGCCCTGGATCGCCGCGACCGCCTGGATCAGCGGGTGGTCAGGGTGCAACTCCGCGGGAACCAGCGTCCATGCGCCGTTGCTCTGCACGCTGAGGGAAAGGGCTACAATCGCTACATCCACATTGCCCGTGTCGGCCAGGGTGAGCGTCTGGGCGACGTTCTCGCCAAAGACCAGGCGCGGCTCGACTGCCTCCCAGATCCCGGCGCGCCGCAGCGCTTCCTTCGCCGCCTGGCCGTAGGGCGCATGCTCGGGGTTGGGGATGGCGATCCGCGCATAGACCGGGGCGACCAGGTCCTCGATGCGCTCGGGCCTGTGCGGGTTGTCGCGGCGCGTCCAGAGCGTCAGCCGGCCCTGACTGTAGACCTCCATGGTTTCGGGGATGACCAGCCCATCGCGGTTCAGATCCTCTATAAACGACCGGTTTGCCGCGAAGAACACATCAAACGGCGCGCCGCGCTCGATCTGCTGGGCGAGCTGGCCGGTTGAACCAAAGTTAAAGACCACGCGGATGCCGGTTTGTTGCTCGAACAGCGCGCCGATCTCCTGGAAGGCCGGGGTCAGATCGCTGGCCGCTGCCACTGTCAGTTCAACCCGCGCCTGCGCCGCGGAGCCTTCCGCCGGCCGATCCGTCAGCGGGCCGCCCTGCGGCGCGCCGCAGGCGGCGAGCAGGAGCAGCACGCTGCCCGTTAGCGGGATGAGGACGGATATGTTCACACAACCTCCGGTAGCACTATTTCAGCCGTCCATGCCGCCGGGCGGCACACCGCCCAATGCAAACGGGGGTATGGGTGAACCTGGTTCCCCCATACCCCTGCGGGGCGGGGGCGTGGGGAAACCCGGTTTCCCCACACTCCTGCGTGAGGGCGTAGCCCTCCCAAACCCTTCTGCGGGCGGGGGGATGGGGGAACCTGGGTTCCCCCATATTCTTGCTTGAGGGCAAGGCCCTCGCGCGGGCGTGGGCGTAAGGAACCTGGGTTCCCCAGACCCCTGCGTGAGGGCGCAGCCCTTCCAGACTCTCCCACCGGGTGAGGGGATGGGGAAACCCGGTTTCCCCATCCCCCTGCTTAAGCGGCAATCCGTTGCAACGAAGGTGACGGCCCCCCTCCCCAGCCCTCCCCCCGCTGGGGGGAGGGAGTCCGGCGCCTCCCCCCAGCGGGGGGAGGTTGGGAGGGGGGCTGGGGCGCCGCATGCGCTGAGGTGGAAGGGATTGGCTCTCGTAGCCTATGTTCACATCAGCCGTCCATGCAGCTACGCCGCACACAAACCGAAAATAGGTTCTTCTTTGGAGGGCTGCGCCCTCCCAGACCCTCCGGCGGGCGGGGGTGTGGGGAAACCCGGTTTCCCCACACCTCTGGGGCCTATGTTCACGTTAGCCGTCCATGCGGCTACGCCGCACACAAACAGGATGAAAATAGGTTCTTCTTTGGAGGGCTGCGTCCTCCCAAACCCTCCCGCGGGTGGGGGATGGGGGAACCTGGTTCCCCCATATCCCTGCGTGAGGGCCAGGCCCGCCCGCGGGCGGGGGCGTGGGAAAACCCGCTTTCTCCAGACCCCTGCGCGGGGGCAACGCTCTCCCAAACCCTCCCGCGGGTGGGGGCGTGGGGAACCCGGGTTTCCCCCCACTCCGGCGTGAGGGCGTCGCCCTCCCAAACCCTTCTGCGGGCGGGGGGATCGGGGAACCTGGTTCCCCCATGGTCACCTCAGGGCGCGCGGGGAGGCTTTGCTTGCAGTATAGCAAATCTTGCGCGCGACGCTGCGCGTGATGTTACGTCACACCCCAGCGCAACCGCGCCTTGAGGTTGATGCGTTTACGTAACCTGCCGGCTGCCCGC
>DAOTYR010000627.1:0-3605 GCA_034434655.1 Chloroflexaceae bacterium | reverse complement strand
GGTTTCCCTATCCTTCCATCACGACCGTCAACAGAAAGGAACCAGTCAATGAAGACGACCGCAGCGGTGCTCTGGGATGTCGGCCAGCCGTGGGCCATCGAGGAAGTTGAACTCGACGAACCACGGGACGGCGAGGTGCTGATCCGTTTCGTCGCCGCGGGATTGTGCCATTCGGACGAGCATCTGCGGCACGGCGACCTGGTGCCGCGCTTTCCGATCGTTGGCGGCCACGAAGGCGCGGGGATCATCGAAGCCGTCGGCCCCGGCGTCACCCGCGTTAAGCCGGGCGACCACGTGGTCTGTTCGTTCATTCCCTCCTGCGGTCACTGCCGCTGGTGCTCGACCGGTCAGCAGAACCTCTGCGACATGGGCGCCACCATTCTCGAAGGCGCGATGCCCGATGGCACGTTCCGCTTTCACGCTCGAGGTCATGACCTCGGCGCCATGTGCATGCTCGGCACCTTCGCGCGCTACTCGGTCATCTCGCAGAACTCCTGCGTGGTTATCGACCCGGATATTCCCCTCGATGTCGCCGTCCTGGTCGGCTGCGGCGTTCCCACCGGCTGGGGCTCGGCGGTCTATGCCGCCCAGGTCGCCCCTGGGGACACGGTGGTGATCTACGGTATCGGCGGTATCGGTATCAATGCGGTGCAGGGGGCCGCGCATGCCGGCGCGCGGCATGTCATCGCGGTCGATCCGCTGGCCAATAAGCGCGAAAAAGCCGAGGAGTTCGGCGCCACCCACAGCGTCGCCACGGCGGAAGAGGCCCAGCAACTCACCACCCGGCTCACCCGCGGCGTCGGAGCCGACAAGGCGATCGTCACGGTGGATATCGTCAATGAAGCGGTGGTTCAGGCCGCGTTTGAGGTTATTCGCAAGGGCGGCACCATGGTGATCACCGGTCTCGCCGATCCCGCAAAGAAGACCGTGCAACTCTCCGGCGCGGTGATGACCCTCTTCCAGAAAGAAGTTAAGGGCACGCTCTTCGGCCATTCCAATCCGATGTACGATATCCGCAAGCTGCTCGATCTGTACCGTGATGGCCAGCTCAAGCTCGATGAACTGGTGACGCGACGGTATCGCCTTGAGGAGATCAATCAGGGCTATGACGATCTGCTGGCCGGGAAGAATGTGCGCGGCGTGATCATCCACGAGCACTAACGTGAACATTGGGAAACCAGGTTCCCCCATACCCCCGCCCGCAGGCGTATGGGGAAACCCGGTTTCCCCATCCCCACCCGCGGGAGGGTTTGGGAGGGCGCAGCCCTCCCACGAAGGATGTTCATCCCGTCGGTGTGCGGCGGAGCCGCATGGACGGCTACCGTGAACATACGCCCTCGGCGAGGGGCATGGGGAAACCGGGTTTCCCCATACCTCAGCGGACGCGGGCCGGAGGCCCGCGCACCCAGGCCCCGGCCCCTGGGAGGGTTTGGGAGGGCACAGCCCTCCCAAGAACACCCATATGTTCATTGCGGCGTTGTGCGGCGGAGCCGCATGGACGGCTGATGTGAACATAGGCTGCTGGAGCAGGGGTGTGGGGAAACCCGGTTTCCCCACGCCCCCGCCCGCGGGAGGGCCTGGCCCTCACGCAGGGGTATGGGGAAACCTGGTTCCCCTATACCCCCACCCGTAGGAGGGTTTGGGAGGACTTCGCTCTCCCCACGCTCAAGGGTCGCCTGATGCAGTTCCCCACCGAACAACTCTTTGAACGCCTTGAACAGACCATCGTCGGCCTGCGCCGCGAGGCGGAAGTGCTGGCCGTGGCTCTTGCCACTGGCCGCCACATCGTCCTCGAAGGGCCGCCGGGCACGGGCAAATCAACCCTGCTGCGAACCCTGGCCGGCGCGGCGGGTTTGCCGGTGGTCTTCGTTGAGGGCAACGCCGAACTGACCCCGGCACGCCTGCTGGGGTCGTTTGATCCCGCCATGGTTCTGCAGCAGGGCTACCAGGCGGAGTGCTTCACGCCGGGACCGCTCCTGGCGGCGCTGCGAGAAGGCGCGCTGCTCTACATCGAGGAGTTTAACCGCGTCCCAGAAGAGACCCTCAACGTGCTGATCACGGTGCTGGCCGAAGGCGAGATCCACGTGCCCCGCCTCGGGCACGTCCGCGCCGGCGCGGGCTTCCGGCTGATCGCCGCCATGAATCCCTTCGACGCCGTGGGTACGGCCCGGGTGAGCCAGGCCATCGCTGACCGGATGTGCCGGGTGGCGATCGGATATCAGGATGAGGAAGCCGAGCACCAGATTGTGCACCGGTCAGCCGGCGGCGACGAGGCGCTGGTGGCAATAGCGGTCGCGCTAACCCGCATGACCCGCGCGCACCCCGACATTCGCGTCGGTTCCTCGGTGCGCGGGGCCATCGATCTGGTGCTGGTAGCCCAGGGGTTGAGCCGTCTGCGCGGCGAGACCGCGCCGGGACGCGCCACCCTGCTCGATGCCGCCCTGGCCGCCCTCTCCGGTCGCATCAAGCTCGACGAGGGCTGCGAACGCGCGCCCGAGGCCATTCTGGCCGACATGCTCGACCAGCTTCTGGCCGCCCGGCAAGGCGAACCCATGCCCCGGCCCCCACCGTCCGAGCATCATCGAACCGGCCAGATGCCAACGCCGCCGGCGGCCGGCGACCGGGGCCGCATGATGAGCGGCGCCGACGCGCGCGCTACAGTGCAGGCAGCCACGCGCCGCACGTTGAGCCGGTACGACCTGGCCGCAACTCATCCGCACTTTCCCATGGTTTCGCCCGCGGTCGGCGAACTCGATGAATGGCAGCTTGACACTTTATGTCAAACTGACCCCGACGCGGCTCTCAGCCTGCTCTGCGACCTCGCCGCCGCCACCGACCCGGCGCTGCGAGCCAGGGCGCGCCGCCTGGCCGCGCGGATCTTCCTGCGCCTGGGGCGGGCCGGGTGGCGCTGGCGGCGGGGCTACCGCCGTCTGATGATCGAAACCGGTCAGGCTGAGGGCGACGTGGAAGTGGAGCGAACGCTCGAGCGCGCACTGGGGCGAACGGTCACACTCGAGGATGTGGTCACCCGCCGCTGGCGCGCGACCGCGCGGGCGATCGCCCTGCTGGTTGACTACAGCGGCTCGATGCGCGGGCAAGCTCTGGCAACTGCGGCAATGGCCACGGCGGCCACCCTCCTGGCAGTTGATGCGGCCACGGATTGCAGCGTCATCGTTTTCGCCCGCGACGCGCTGGTGCTCCAGGAACAGGGGCGCCGCCGCCCGCCCGAGGCGGTTCTTGACGATCTGCTCGCCCTCCGCGGCAAGGGCGTCACCAATCTGGCCGTGGGACTGCGTGCCGCCGCCGCCCAACTGGCTCGCGCGCCCCAGGCCGAAAAGACCGTCGTGCTGCTCAGCGATTGCCTGGCTACCGCCGGCGCTGATCCCCTCACGGCCCTCAGCGGTATCGAGCGTCTGCACGTGCTTGGCCCCAGCGCCGACCTCGAAGCGATCGCCGCTGGCCAGCGCCTGGCCGCAAAGCGGCAGGGGCGCTACGTGCAGGTGCGAACCGCGGCCATGATCCCGCGCGCCCTTGCCTCCATCTTTTTTGCATAGGATAATGTTCACACCTACGTTTCCGTTGGAGGGGTGGGGGGAGGGAAACCC